>NZ_AJVB01000079.1:0-12021 GCF_000278445.1 Rhodococcus sp. R1101 | reverse complement strand
ATCGGTCCGGACGGCTCGAGGAGGCCTCGCGTCGAGACGATCGTGGTTTCCGTCGGACCGTAGGCGTTGTAGAACCGGCGGCCGGGGGCCCAACGGGACACGAGGTCGGCGGTGGACACGTCACCACCGACGTTCACGAGACGCAAGGTGTCGAGTCCGCTCGGGTCGACGGAACCGAGTACCGCCGGGGTGATGACCGCGTGGGTGACCCCGGTGCGTTCGATGAGCGCGCGCAGTTCGGCGCCGCCGTAGATCGTCGGCGGTGTCACGACGAGTTCGGCGCCGGTGGACCCGGCCAGCGTCCAGTCGAGGACCGACGGGTCGAAGCTCGGAGAGCAGACGTGCAGGAGTTTCGATTCCTCTGTCACGCCGTACAATTCGACGCTCTCGCAGACGAGGCCGGCGAGACCGCGGTGGGTGACCGCGACGCCCTTGGGCTTGCCCGTGGAGCCGGAGGTGTAGATGACGTACGCGGTGTGGTCGAGCCGCAGCGGCGCCGCGCGATCGGCGTCGGTGAGCGGACCGTCCGGGTAGGACGCGCAGGACGCGACGAACTCGGGGTCGTCGAGCCGGATCCACTCGGTGCCCGAAGGCAGACCGGTGGCATATTCCCCGGTCGTCAGGCCGAAGACGGCCGACGAGTCGTCGAGCATGTGGGTGACACGTTCGGCCGGGTATTCCGGGTCGACGGGTGTGTAGCCGGCGCCGGTCTTGGCGACCGACCACACGGCGAGGACCATCTCCCACGACCGCGGGAAGGCGAGGGCGACGATGCCGTCGGGACGAGCACCGCGCGCGACGAGGTTCCGGGCGATGCGGTTCGACCAGGTGTCGAGTTCGCGGTAGGTCAGGACGGTGTCGCGGTCGCGGACGGCGACACGATCGGGATGGTCGACGGCGCCGGTGGTCAGCAACTCCACGAGGGTGCGGGCTTCGGCCGGCTCGGGCCCCTTCGCGGTGAGGAGGCGATCGGCCTCTCCGGGCGAGAGGATCGCGAGGTCGCCCACGCAGGTCGACGGGTCGGCGACGATCCCGGCGAGGATCCGGGCGAAGCGTTCGGCGAAGACGGCGACCGTCTCGGCATCGAACAGATCGGTGGCATATTCGAACAGTGCGTCGAGACCGGCGGGTTCGCCGTCGTCGCCGGTCTTCTCGGTGACCCAGAGCTGGATGTCGAACTTCGAGATCGGCACGTCGAGTTCGGCACCGACGGCGTGCACCCCCGCGAACGAGATGTCGCGTGCGGTTCCGGGTTCGAGGGACAGCGCGGCCTGGAACAGCGGGTGGCGCGCGGTGGACCGGGGCGGATTGAGTACCTCGACGAGTCGCTCGAAGGGGACGTCGGCGTTCGAGAAGGCGGTCAGGTCGGTTTCCCGGACACTGCCGAGATACTCCTCGAACGACACGCCGGGATCGATCCGGGTGCGCAGGACGAGGGTGTTGACGAACATGCCGATCAGGTCGTCGAGGTCCTTCTCCCCGCGACCCGCGACCGCGGTACCGATGGCGATGTCGTCGGACCCGCTGAGCCGGGACAGCAGCGCCGCATAGGCCGCGTGGACGACCATGAACAGCGATGCCTGCTGTTTACGGGCGAGGTGGACGAGACCGCGGTGGGTCTCGGCATCGATCTCGAAGCGGTGCTTGTCGCCACTGTAGGACGAGACGGCGGGCCGGCTCCGATCGGCGGGCAGATCGAGCTGGTCGGGCAGACCGTCGAGCTCGTTCACCCAGTAGTCGAGTTGCTGCGCGGCAACGGAATTCGGGTCGGCTTCGTCACCGAGGGCCTCGCGTTGCCAGACCGCATAGTCGGCGTACTGGACGGGAAGCGGTGTCCAGTTCGGCTTGTCCCCCTCGACGCGGGCGCTGTATGCCGTGACGACGTCGCGGGCGAACGGGCCGAACGAGGAGCCGTCGGCGGCGATGTGGTGCAGCACCATCGCCAGGACGTAGCGGTCGGGGGCGAGCCGGTAGAGCGCGACCCGGAAGGGGACGTCGCGGACGACGTCGAAACCGCGACTCGCGAGATCGACGACGGCGCCGCGCAGATCCTGCTCGTCGACGTCGATCGGCTCGAGCGGGACGACGACCTGCTCGACCGGAAGGATCACCTGCTGCGGTTCGCCGTCCCTCTCGGGGTAGACGGTCCGCAACGTCTCGTGTCGCGCCACCACGTCGGCGAAGGCGTCGGACACCGCGCCGGGATCGACCGTGCCGGTGAGCTGCACCGTGAACGGGAGGTTGTAGGCGGCGGTGCTGACGTCGAAGCGGTTGAGGAACCAGATCCGTTGCTGCGCAGTCGACAACGGGAGTACGTCGGGTCGGGGGCGGGCGACGAGCGGCGATCGCGCGCCGGTGCCGATCTGCTTGGCGAGCCGCGTCGCGAGACCCACGACGGTGGACGCCTCGAACAGCACACGCACGGGCACCTGGGTGTCGAGCGCGGCCCCGATCCGGGAGACCACCTGGGTGGCGACGAGGGAGTTGCCGCCGAGTTCGAAGAAGTCGTCGTCGAGACCCACACGGTCGATGCCGAGGACCTCCCCGAACGCTTCGGAGACGGCACGTTCGGCAGGCGTGCGCGGCTCACGGAAGATGCGGGTACTGCTGAAGACCGGCTCCGGCAGCGCCTTCCTGTCGAGCTTGCCGCTCGTGTTGAGCGGCAGTGCGTCGAGCACCATGAGCGACGCCGGGACCATGTACGACGGCAGGGAACGGCCGGCGTGGTCGGCGAGATCGGAGGTGTCGATCGTGCGGCCGGGGGCGGCCACGACGTACCCGACGAGCTGATCGCCGGTGGGAGTCGCCACCACGAGCACGACGGCCTGCGAAACGGCGGGATGCGTGAGGAGCACCGTTTCGATCTCGCCGAGCTCGATGCGCTGGCCGCGGAACTTGACCTGGAAGTCGGTGCGTCCGATGTACTCGAGCAGACCCGCACCGTCGTCCGTGGTCTCCCACCGCACCAGGTCGCCGGTGCGGTACATGCGCTCGCCCGGCCCGCCGAACGGATCGGCGAGAAAACGATCCGAGGTCAGGTCGGGACGATCGAGATAACCACGCGCGAGCTGGATACCGGCGAGGTACAGCTCGCCGGGACGCCCCACCGGCACCGGGCGCAACCGCCGGTCGAGGACGTACGCGCGGCTGTTCCACTGCGGAATGCCGATCGGGACGCTGTGCACGTCGCCGGGGGCGGCCCGATGGTAGGTGATGGACACCGCGGCTTCGGTGGGGCCGTACAGGTTGTGGAGCCCGGCCGGGCACATCCGCGCGAAGTCCGCGGCGGTCCCGGACGGCAGCGCCTCACCGATGACGAAGACGTGCCGCAACGAATCACATGTTCCGGCAGGCGCATTGGCGACGAAGACGGTGAGCATCGACGGCACGAAGTCGGTGATCGTGACCCCGTGCTCGGCGATCTTGTCCGCCACGTAGACCGGGTCGCGGTGCCCGTCGGGCGTCGCGACCACGAGGGTCGCGCCGACGCGCAGGGGCATGAAGAAACCCCACAGCGACACGTCGAAGGTCGTCGCGGTCTTCTGCAGGTACACATCGGAGGACGTCAGACCGTACTGGTCGTTCATCCACTGGATCTGGTTGTCGATCGCGACGTGGCTCACCGCCACGCCCTTCGGCCGTCCCGTCGAGCCCGACGTGAAGATGACATAGGCGGTCGTGTCCGGCAGGATCGGGCCGCGCCGTTCGGCGTCGGTGAGCGGCGTCGCGTCGAACCGCGAGTGGTCGAAGGTGTCGACCTCGATCGTGGGGATGCCCTCGGGCAGCGTCACGTCGTCGCGTGCCGTGGTGAGCACCGCCGCGGGGTGGGCGGTCTCGAGGATGTAGGCGGTGCGATCGGCCGGGTGGTCGGGGTCGATCGGCACCCAGGCGCCACCCGCCTCGACGATCGCGTACATGCCGACGACGAGGTCGAACGAGCGGCGGACACACAGTCCGACGAGCGATTCGGGTCCGACACCGAGGTCGACCAGGGCGCGGGCGAGGCTGTTCACCCGTGCCGCGAACTCGGCGTAGGTGAGCGACTCGCCCTCGAAGACCAGTGCGGTCGCGTCGGGAGCGACGGCGACCCGCTCGTGGAACTCCGCGAGCAGGTCGCGGCGCTGCACAGGGTGATCGGTGCGGTTCCAGTCGCGGACGACGTGTTCGAGTTCGGTACGGCCGGCGAGCGGGATGTCCCAGACGGGCCGGTCCGAAGCCGAGCCGACGAACCGGTCGAAGAACTCGACGAACCGTCCGTGGTCGGCGGCGGACCGGTCGGGTCCGTAGAGGTTCGGGTTCGACTCGAAGTCGATGTGGGTGCTGTCGCCGCTGGTGTAGATGTTGACGCCGAGGTCCTCGATCAGACCGGTCGACAGGATGTTGATCCGCCCGACCATGTCGCCGAGGCGGACCTCGTTGTCGAACAGCATGATGTTGACCCACGGACCGAAGAAGGTGGATTGTGCTCCACCCGCGGTGGTCGCGTCGCGGTCGCGGACGATGTCCTCGTGCCGGTAGCGCTGGTGCCGCAGGGCACCCGAGACGGCGGCGCCCGACGCCACGATCAGATCGTGCACGGTGGTCTCGTCGGTCACGCTCAGGCGGAGCGGCACGACGTTCGAGACCATGCTGCCGGAGCGGCGCAGCAGCGCGGTGGTGCGCGCCGCGACAGGCAGGCTCAGGACGACGTCGGTCTGTCCGGTCATCTGGGCGACGTAGGCCGCGAACGCCGCGATGACCGCGGTGGCCAGGCTCGTGTTCTCCCGCTCGGTCAGTTCGCGGACGCGCCGTTCGGTGTCGTCGGACAGCGCGGCGCTGTCGATGCGGCTGACCGGGGCGGGCGCCGCGGTGCGGCCGGCGAGGCTCGTGGCCTCCTCGATGCCCTCGATCTGTCGTGCCCAGTACTCGCGGTCGTCGGCGAACCGCTTCGACCCGCGGTACTCCATTTCGATCTCGTAGACCTTGCGCAGATCGGACGCGAGACTCGGGGGCGGTTCGACACCGTCGACCGCGGCCGTGTAGAGCTCGGCGATGCGGGTCATGAACGTCGCGGCGGCGAAACCGTCGAGCGCGAGATGATGAACGCGGTTGTACCAGAAGTAACGACGGTCACCGATGCGCAGCACCGTGGCGGAGATCAGCCGGTCGCGGAGGACGTCGACGGGACGGCTGCGATCGTTGCGCATCCAGTCGAGCGCGGCCTGGCGGGGATCGGGCTCGCCCCGAAGATCCTCGTATCCGACGGACTCTTCGAGAGTGGGGTCGACGAGCTGGTAGGGCTGGGCGTCGACCTCGATGAACCGGAGGAAACCCGATCCCATCTCGTGGGCGGCGCGGACACTTGCGGCACGCAGCAGGTCGCGGTCGAGGTCCCCCGTCGAGTTCGACGTACTGAGCGATGTTGGCGGGCACCGTCGGATCGACGTGCTGGGCGAACCACATGCCCAGCTGTGCCGGCGAGAGCGGAAAGGCCCCGGGCGGCACGATGCCCTGCGCGTTCGCCGCTTCCGATCCGCCGCTACCCAGCGAGTCCAATCCCCAACCTCTCTCTCACCGTCGCGCAACCCCCATCGGCGGCAGCTTGCGCAGCGCACAACCTTCTCGGTTTATCTGCTGACCAGGTGGGAATCGTTACGACGCGGCCGGGCGGTAGGACTCTCCGCAGGACCGGACGCAGCAACGAATCCCCGGCCTTTCGGCCGAGGCGCCCGAAGCAGGTTACCCGCCGGTCATCACCGGAGCCCATGACATACGCACCGGGACCAATCTACAGGGTGCCCACCCGGCGCCGACCGGCTGTCACCCGAGTGCGGACGATCACGTCCACGCCACGGCGATGATCACATTGAGAATGCCCAGACCACCGGCGACGTGGGCGAGGGTCGCGGTCGAGCCGGGGTTCTGCTTCTCCTTCTTCATGCCGATGATCGCGACGACGAGGATGGCGAGGGCGACCAGCAGCTTGATGCCGATCTTCATGTGGTCGAGGTCCGCGTCGTTCGCTTCGTTCAGTCCGACCAGCGCCAGACCCGAGACGACCTGCAGGATGGCGCCGTGCAGCATGCCCGCGACGACACGCGGATCCTTGATGACCGCGAGCCACGAGCCGATGATGCCGGCGAGACCGATGAAGTGCAGGATCAGGAAGATCTTGATAGCGATGTCCATGGGCGCAATCCGACCATTCGGGGCGGGGACTGTCCAGTTAGGTGACACTCATGGTGTGCCCTGGATCACGCCTGGTCGCGGTACCAGTCGAGCAGGTCGGGTTCGTCGATCGCGGTGCGGTCGACGACGCGGCCGGGATCGGCTCCCTGCAGGATTCGTTTGAGCGGTACCTCGAGTTTCTTTCCGGTGCGGGTGTGCGGTACGCCGGGTGCGGCGACGATCTCGTCCGGTACGTGCCGCGGGGAGGCGTGTTCGCGCACGGCCGTGCGGATACGTTCCTTCAGATCTTCGGTGAGTGCGGCACCGTCGGCAAGGACGACGAACAGCGGCATCCGGTACGTGCCGTCGGGTTGTTCGATGCCGAGGACGAGCGACTCGACGACCTCGGGCAGGTTCTCCACGGCCTGGTAGATATCGGCACTGCCCATCCGCACACCGTGGCGGTTGAGGGTGGAGTCGGACCTGCCGTGCATCTCGAAGGTTCCGCGCTCGGTGATCGTGATCCAGTCGCCGTGGCGCCACACGCCCGGATAGACGGAGAAGTAGGCGTCGCGGTAGCGACTGCCGTCCGGGTCGTTCCAGAACCGCACGGGCATGGACGGCATGGGGACGGTCACCACGAGTTCTCCGACCTCTCCGCGCACCGGCCGGCCCGCTTCGTCGAACGCGTCGACGGCCACACCGAGGCAGGGTACCGAGATCTCCCCCGGCCACACCGGCACCGTGGGAACGGCGCCGACGAAGGCCGTGACGACGTCGGTCCCGCCGGAGATCGACATCACCTGCACGTGCTCGCCGGCGTTGTCCGACAGCCACGCCGACGACGAGGCGGGCAGCGTCGCCCCGGTGACCCCGACAGCGCGGAGGGCCGACAGATCGTGGTCCGCCTGCGGGACGACACCGGCCTTGATACACGCCAGCACGTAGCCGGGGCTCGTCCCCAGCACCGTGACGTGTTCGTCGGCGGCGATCCGCCACAGGCGGTCGACCTCGGGGTGGGACGGGGCGCCGTCGTAGGTGACGACGGTGCACCCCACGAGCAGCCCCGACAGCAGGAAGTTCCACATCATCCAACTCGGGCCGGTGTACCAGAAGAAGCGGTCGCCGGGTCGGAGATCGAGGTGCAGCGACAACGCCTTCAGGTGCTCGAGCAGCACACCACCGTGGCCGTGCACCAAGCCTTTCGGTGGGCCGGTGGTGCCGGAGGAGAAGACCACCCACAACGGATGGTCGAAGGGAACGGGCAGGGGTTCGAGAGGGGCGTCGCCGGAGACGGCGTCCCGCCAGTCCAGAACGGTCCCGGTCTGCCCGGACGTGTCGAACGATGTCTCACCCTCCGACACGACGACCGTCAGGGCGAGGCCGGGCATCGCGGCGCGGAGTCTGTCCACCTCGTCGACGCGGTCGTACCGGCGACCCGCGTACCGGTAACCGGTCGCCGTGACGAGTGCTCGTGGTTCGAGCCGGCCCAGACGGTCGATCGCCGCGGGTGCGGCGTAGTCCTGTCCGCATCCGGCCCAGACCGCACCGATACTCGCCGTGGCGAGCAGGGCGACGATCGCTTCGGGGATGTTCGGCAGGTAACCGACGACACGATCACCCTCCCCCACCCCGTGCGCGCGGAGCGTCGCGGCGAGCGCGGCCGTCCGGCGTTCGAGTTCGGACCAGCAGACCTCGCGGCGGTGTCCTTCCTCGTCGAGGTGGACGACGGCGGCCTCGTCGGGTGGACGCTCACGGAAGACGTACTCGGCGAAGTTCAGTCGAGCTCCCGGGAACCACACGGCGCCGGGCATGGAGGCGTCCGCGAGAGCCGGGCCGGGGTCGGTGTGGGAGACGACGTCGAAGGCGTCCCACACGGCCTGCCAGAATGTGCCGGGCTCGTCGACGGACCACTGCCACAACGCCCGGTAGCCGGGCAGGTCGAGCCCGTGTCTACCCTCCACGAACCGGGTGAACCCGGTGACGTTCGCCTCCTCGACGTCGACGTCGGTCGGGATCCATTGCGGTTCCACCACTGTTCACCTCCCCGTCCGGGACCACCTCTGCGCACGTGGTCCGGGAGCGCATCCAGGCACGGCCGGAGGCTCCGCCCGGACCGGCCGCGGACCGTCGTGCACGGGCGACTGCCGGTGCACGACGTTCGCGGCGTCCGAGCGGAGCCCCGCGCGACGACTCGCGGCTATCGCCGCTCGCGCGTCGCAGACGTGTAGATGAGGGTGAGCACCACAGCCACGGCGATGGAGATGATCCAGCGGATCCAGTCGATGCCGGAGGTGTTCTCGTTGCCTTCGGACGAGATCAGACCCCAGATCCAGTAGCCGATCAGCGCACCGATGATGCCGATGACGATGGTGATGAGCATCCCCATCGCCTGCTTACCGGGGATCACCAACCGGGCGAGGATACCGATGACTGCGCCGAAGATGATCGTGCCGATGATTTGTCCCATGGTGAGCCTCTCTGTTCGGCGCCGCACCCGGGGGCGGCGCAACCTCGACGACCATGTACCCCATCAGTGTCGATCATGAACGTCTCACACGAGGCGGATTCGACGTGCCTTTCGAGTGAACATCCTTCTCCGGCAGGGCCGTGGTCTCACCGGCCCCCGTCCGCTCGTGTCGCCTCGAGCAAGGCGATCGCCTGCTCGCGCATCTCCACCTTGCGGACCTTCCCGGTCACCGTCATCGGGAACTCCTCGACCACGTGCACGTAGCGCGGGATCTTGTAGTGGGCGAGCTTTCCGGTGCAGAACGTCCGGAGCGAATCGGCATCGAGCGGTTCGGCGCCCTCGCGCATCCGGATCCACGCCATGAGTTCCTCGCCGTACTTCGTGTCGGGCACGCCGACGACCTGGGCGTCGAGGATGTCCGGATGGGTGTAGAGGAATTCCTCGATCTCGCGGGGATAGATGTTCTCCCCTCCCCTGATGACCATGTCCTTGATCCGGCCGGTCACCGAGACGTATCCGTCCTCGTCCATGACGCCGATGTCACCGGTGTGCATCCATCGGGCCGTGTCGATCGCCTCGGCGGTCTTGTCGGGCTGATCCCAGTAGCCGAGCATCACCGAATAGCCGCGCGTGCACAGTTCACCGGGCTCCCCCCGCGGCACGGTCAGCCCGGTGACCGGGTCGACGATCTTGACCTCGAGATGCGGGCCGACACGCCCGACGGTGCTCACCCGCCGTTCGATGCTGTCGTCGCTGCGGGTCTGTGTGGACACCGGCGAGGTCTCGGTCATGCCGTAGCAGATGGAGACCTCGCTCATGCCCATCCGGTCGATCACCTGCTTCATCACCTCCACCGGACACGGCGATCCCGCCATGATTCCGGTCCGCAGACTCGACAGGTCGTAGTTCTCGAATCCGGGGTCGGCCAGTTCGGCGATGAACATCGTCGGCACCCCGTACAGCGACGTGCACTTCTCCTCGGCGACGGCACCGAGCGTCGCGGCGGGGTCGAATCCCGGCGCCGGCAACACGATGGTCGCGCCGTGACTCGTGCACGCGAGGTTGCCCATCGTCATCCCGAAGCAGTGGTACAGCGGCACGGGAATACACACCCGGTCGTGTTCGGTGTAGTGGCACAGCTCGCCGACGAAGAAACCGTTGTTGAGCACGTTGTGGTGACTGAGAGTGGCGCCCTTGGGGAAACCGGTGGTGCCCGAGGTGTACTGGATGTTGATGGGATCGTCGGGCGACAGGGCCGCCTGGGCCGCGTCGAGCGGTGCCCGGTCCTCGGCGAGCGCAGCGCGACCGGTGTCGACGAGGTCGTCCCACCGCGGCGAGCCGAGGAGGACGACGTCCTCGAGATCGGGACAGTTGGGCCGGACGGTCTCGATCATCTGCGCGTAGTCGGAGGTCTTGAACGTCGGGGCGGACACCAGCATCCGAATGCCCGCCTGCTCGAGCACGTACTGCAGCTCGTGTGACCGGTAGGCAGGATTGATGTTGACGAGGATCGCTCCGATCTTCGCCGTCGCGTACTGCACGAGCACCCACTGCCAGCAGTTGGGCGCCCAGATGCCGACGCGGTCGCCCTTGACGATGCCCGACCGCAGCATGCCGAGCGCGAGCACGTCGACATCCGCGACGAATTCGGTGTAACTCCAGCGCTTTCCGGCGGCGGAATCGACAAGCGCCTCACGGTCGCCGAAGCGGGCGGCGGTGCGGTCGAGGTTGTCGCCGATGGTGTCGCCGAGCAGCGGGACATCCCAGGCACCCTGGGTGTAGCTCGGCAGACGGTCGACGTCGAGGCCGGACATCGCATTCTCCTTCTCGAGACGGGGATACGGCTGTGGTGGCGGTCGTCGGGCTGCTGCCGAACGACCGCCACCGGGGGTGGATCGGTGGGGGTGGATCAGAGGGCCCGGTCGCGGGTCTCCACGAGCGCCGCGGTGCAGACCAGGCTCACGAGGCCGATTCCGGCCAGCATGATCCCGATCGCGATGCCGCCGTAGGAGGCGGCGAGCGGTGCGGCGATCATCGGCGGGATGGCACCGCCGAGGACACCGGCGAAGTTGTAGCCGAGACCGGCACCGGTGTAGCGGTAGCGGGTCGCGAACATCTCGGGCAGCAGTGCTCCGCACGGCCCGTAGGCGATACCGAAGATCGCGAGGGTGATCATCATTCCGAGCACGAACGCGATCGGTGAACCGGTGTCGAGGAGCGGGAACAACACCAGTGCCCAGACCACGGAGAACGCGCACGAGACCATGATGACCTTCCGGCGCCCGACGCGGTCGGAATACAGCGCGGACAGCACGATCGCGAGACCGAACACCAGCGACGAGGCGATACCCACCATGAGGACGAACGGCCGGTCGAACCCGAGCTTCGAGGTTGCGTAGCTGGTCAGGTAGGCCGTCCCCATGTAGAAGAAGGCGAACATGATGGCCAGCGCACCGCCGGCGAGGAAGATCTCCTTGGCCTGGTAGCGCAGCGCGTCGAGGAAGGGCAGCCGGCGCGGGGCCTGGGGCTCCGCGACCGGGGTGCCACGACGGGCTTCCTGTTCTGTACGGAGGCGAGCCTCCTGATCTGCGCGGAAGACGGGGGTTTCTTCGATGGCGAGGCGCATGTAGAGGCCGATGCCCACCAGAACGATGCTGAGCAGGAACGGGATCCGCCAGCCGTAGTTCAGGAAGGCGTCGTTGGTGTCGCCGAGGGCGAGACCGGTGAACAGGAAGGTGCCGCTCGACAGTGCGAAGGCGATGGCGGGACCGAGCTGCGGGAACATCGCATACAGACCGCGTTGACCCGGTGGCGCGTATTCGGCGGTGAGCAGCGTCGCGCCGGCCCACTCGCCGCCCACGGCGAATCCTTGGGCGAAGCGCAACAGCACGAGGATGATCGGGGCGGCGACGCCGATGGTCTCGGCGCCGGGCAGAAGGCCGATGAGCAGCGTGGAGATGCCCATCAGCAGCAGCGTGGAGATGAGTGTCTTCTTGCGGCCGATGCGATCACCGAAGTGCCCGAACAGCATTGCACCCACGGGGCGGGCGATGAACGCGACCGCGAAGGTCGCGAAGGAGGCGACGGTACCCGCGGTCGATCCGAGCGCCGGGAAGAAGACCGTCGGGAAGACGAGCGCGGCAGCGGTGCCGTAGATGAAGAAGTCGTAGAACTCGATCGTCGTGCCCATGCAACTGGCCACGGCGACGCGCCGGATACCGGGCCCGTCCTTCTTCTGCCCCGCACGGCGGGGCGCGGATGAGTCGGGACGGGAACGTCCCACCGGTCCGGCGACGGGGGGTTCGGCAGCCCCCGGGGTCGACACACTGGTCACGTGAGTCCTCCGTTGTCCGTTCGAACCGCGGGCGTGGTCGCCTCCGCGGATGAACGAAATGTAGTGATGC
>NZ_AJVB01000078.1:0-12033 GCF_000278445.1 Rhodococcus sp. R1101 | reverse complement strand
GACCACCGCGGTGCCCTGGGGTCCGCCCGGCTGCATCGCCACCGACACGAACTGCCCGCCCCGAGGCCCGAGCGTGTCCTTCACGACCTCGAAGTCGCCCTTCGACACCCCACCCGAGGTGAACACGACGTCGGCGACACCCACGGCGTGTCGGAGCATCGTCACGAACTCCTCGGGATCGTCGTGGCAATGGTCGATGGTCACGACATCCGCGCCGTTGGCCGTCGCGCTCGCGGCCAGCGCAGGCCCGTTGGAATTGAAGATCTGGCCGGGGCCGAGTTCGCTCCCGGCCGTGACGAGTTCGCTGCCGGTCGAGATGATCGCGACCCGCGGCCGTGCACGGACGGGGATCGAGGTGAGACCGACGGCGGCGAGCGCGGCGATGTGACGGGCGGCGAGGACCGTGCCGGCGGGGAGCAGCAGATCGCCCTTGCGGATGTCGGTGCCCGCTTCACGCACGTAGGTTCCGGGCGTCACGCTGCGCTCGACGGTGACGGTGTCCGGGTCGGGGGAGCGGGTGTCCTCGACCGGGACGACGGCGTCGGCGCCGTCCGGGACGGGTGCGCCCGTCATGATCTTCAGCGCGTGACCCGGTTCGAGCACCGCGACGGTGTCGCCCGCGGCTACTACTCCCTGCACGGGCAGATCCGTGGGGATCGACGCGAGGTCGTGCGCGCGTACGGCGTAACCGTCCATCTGGGAGTTGCGGAAGGGCGGCAGGTCCAGCGGGGACTCGATGTCCTCCGCGAGTGTGCGGTGCAGTGCGTGGGCGAGCGGCACCCGCAGCGGGCTCTTCTCCCGCAACGGGCCGAGCAACTCCGCCACGTGCTGTTCGTGTTCCTCCACGGACCGCCTGCCGCTCGTCATGCCGCCATCCTAGGCACACGAGTGGCGTGCCCCACCGTCGACGATGCGCCGCGTGTGCCCCGTCTGTCCCGATGCGGTGTCACGACCATAGGTTGTAGGCATACTGGGCTGTATGAAAGCGATGGTCGTATGACAGCGGTGGACATGGGCATCCCGGTCGTGCGCGATCGCGCAGACGACGTGTCCGATCGGCCCGACGTGCCCGAGCTTCTCGACCGTTTCGGTCGCATCGCCCGCGACCTGCGGGTATCCCTCACCGAGAAGTGCTCGCTGCGCTGCACCTACTGCATGCCCGCCGAGGGACTTCCCGAGATCCCCCGCGACAAACTGCTCACGAGCGCCGAGATCGTGCGTCTGGTAGGCATCGCCACCGGTCGGCTCGGGGTCCACGAGGTGCGCTTCACCGGTGGGGAACCGCTCATGCGCCGCGATCT
This sequence comes from Rhodococcus sp. R1101, assembly GCF_000278445.1. Lineage (NCBI taxonomy): Bacteria > Bacillati > Actinomycetota > Actinomycetes > Mycobacteriales > Nocardiaceae > Rhodococcus > Rhodococcus sp. R1101. The sequence continues at coordinate 10,732 of NZ_AJVB01000078.1, read as the reverse complement.
CGAGGACATCGTCGCCGGATGCGCGGAGCAGACGCCGGGCCTGCCGATCGCACTAACCACCAACGCGGTCGGTCTCCGGCATCGTGCACGGGCGCTGGCGGACGCCGGACTGACCCGGGTGAACATCTCCCTCGACACCATCGACCGCGAGCACTTCGCGCGGCTCACGCGCCGCGACCGGCTCGATTCGGTGCTCGACGGCATCCGCGCCGCGGTGGCCGCCGGACTGGGACGGGTCAAGGTCAACGCCGTCCTGATGCCGGAGACCCTCGAGGGCGCGGCCGACCTGCTCGCGTGGTGCCTCGACGAGGGCGTGGAACTGCGGTTCATCGAGCAGATGCCCCTCGACGCCGATCAGAACTGGGCGCGCTCGCAGATGGTGCCGGCCCAGCAGTTGCTCGACGTGCTCGGGCAGCGGTTCGCGCTCACCGAGACCGAACGGGAGGATCCGTCCGCGCCGGCCGAACGCTGGCTCGTCGACGGCGGCCCGGCGACCGTCGGGATCATCGCATCGGTCACCCGTTCGTTCTGCGGCGACTGCGACCGTACGCGCCTCACGGCCGAGGGAACGGTCCGGTCCTGCCTGTTCAGCGACCGGGAGACCGACCTGCGCGCGGCCCTGCGGGGCGGCGCCACCGACGACGAACTCGCCGCGGTGTGGCGTGGGGCAATGTGGAACAAGTGGGCCGGACACGGCATGGACGCGGCGGACTTCGCGCCGCCGCAGCGGAGCATGGGAGCTATCGGTGGCTGAGGTGACGACCGGGATCGAGGTGCGGTACTTCGCCGCGGCGGCGGACGCGGCCGGACGGGAGAAGGACACGATCGACCTGCCGGTGGACGCCGATCTCGGCGCGCTGCGCGCCGTCCTCGTCGACCGCTACGGACCCGGCATGGAGCGCGTCCTGTCGGTGGCCGCCTTCCTGCTCGAGCCCGGCGACGGCGGTACGGGCGAACTCACCCGGGACCTCGGCCGCCCGGCCGGGTCCCGAGTGGACGTCCTGCCGCCCTTCGCGGGTGGTTAACCGTTGCGCCACCAGGTATCGAAGGGCGCCACGGGCATCGTGCGCTTGTGCCGCGTGTCGAGGAACTTCGCCTCGAGCCGCTCGGCGAGGTCGTCGGTGACGTCCTTGCCTTCGAGGTAGTCGTCGATCTCGCTGTAGGTCATGCCGAGCGCTTCCTCGTCGGGCAGCGCGGGGCGGTCGTCCTCGAGGTCGGCGGTGGGGATCTTGACCCAGGTGCTCTCGGGCGCCCGGAGCTCGCGCAGCAGCGCCGCGCCCTGCCGCTTCGTCAGACCGGACAGGGGAGTGATGTCGACGCCGCCGTCGCCGTACTTGGTGTAGAAGCCGGTCACCGCCTCGGCGGCGTGATCGGTGCCGACGACGATGTGGCCGAGTTCGCCGGCGATCGCGTACTGGATCATCATGCGCTCGCGCGCCTTGATGTTGCCGCGCACGAAGTCGCGCAGACGCGTCTCGGTGCCGTACAGCGCGCGGGCCGCCTCCGAGGCCGTCGCGTCGGCGCCGGGCTTGACGTCGACGCCCAGCGTGCGGTCGGCGCCGATGAATTCCAGTGCGACGAGGGCGTCGTGCTCGTCGGCCTGCTTGCCGTAGGGCAGGCGGACCGCGACGAACTCCGCCGTGTGGCCCTCGGCGCGGAGCTTCTCCGCCGCGAGCTGCGAGAGCTTGCCGGCGAGCGTGCTGTCCTGCCCGCCGCTGATGCCGAGCACGAATCCCTTCGCGGGAGTGCTTCGGAGGTAGTCGGCGAGAAACTGCACCCGCGCGTCGATTTCGGCGCGTGGGTCGATGGAGGGCTTCACCCCGAGTTCTTCGATGATCCGATCGCGAAGGTTCGTCATCTGCACGACACTAGCGTTCCCGTGTTACTGCTGCGATACAACAGCGAAGAGGGCGGACGCGAAGAATGCGGTCGGGCAGACTGTTCGGCGTGAGCACCGGAGAGCTCTTCCGCAAACACGATCCGCACGCGCACCCGGATTTCTTCCGTGCCGAGGCGGCCGGTCTTGCGTGGCTCGCCGAGACCGGTGTTCCGGTGGCGGCCGTGCGGTCGGTGGGCGAGCATCACATCGAACTGGACCGGGTCGTCGAGGCGGCTCCCTCCGCCGAGGCCGCCCGGAACTTCGGTGCGGCACTCGCCCGGATGCACGACGCCGGTGCAGCAGGCTTCGGCGCGGCACCCGACGGTTACGACGGGCAGCTTTTCATCGGGCGCCGTCCCATGAGCCGCATCGTGCACGACACCTGGGGCTCGTTCTACGTCACCGAACGGGTGCTGCCCTTCCTGCGCATCGCGGTCGACGCCGGGAGCGTCACCGTCCGGCAGTGCCGCGACATCGCCGCCGCCTGCGATCTCGTCGCGGCGGGAGCCTTCGACGACGACGATCCACCCGCGCGGCTGCACGGAGATCTGTGGAACGGCAACGTGCTGTGGTCCCCAGAGGGAGTCGTCCTGATCGATCCCGCCGCGCACGGCGGCCACCGCGAAACGGATCCGGCGATGCTCGTGCTCTTCGGCTGCCCGCATCTGGGCCGGGTCGTCGAAGGCTACGATTCGGCTCATCCGCTGCGCGTCGGGTGGGAGCGGCGGGTGCCCGTGCACCAGCTGCATCCACTGGCGGTCCATGCCGCGGGATACGGTGCCGGGTACGGGCGGGAGCTGCACCGGGCGGCACTCGCGACCCTCGAACTCGGAGGCAGTACGTGAACGGGATCCTCGTCGTGTCCGCAACCCGCGCCGAGGCGGCGCACGTGCCGGAGCACTACGAGACGGTGATCACCGGGATCGGCAAGGTGGACGCGGCGGTCGCCGTCACGGCGGCGCTCGCGGCGTATCCGGCCGACGCACGTCCGCTCGTCGTGAACATCGGGACCGCCGGCGCGTTGCGCACCCACCACTCGGGGTTGTTCCTCCCGTCCGCCGTGCTCAACCACGACATCAGCAGCGAGATCCTGAAGAGCCTCGGTCATCCGGTGCAGGACGTCGTCGAGATCGACGACGGCGACGGCAGCGTGCTCGCGACGGGCGATTCGTTCGTCTCGGACGCGCAGGTCCGCGACGCGCTCGCCGCCCGCGCCGATCTGGTGGACATGGAAGGTTTCGCGATCGCCTACGCCGCCTGCCGCATGGGCGCGCGGTGCCGGCTCGTCAAACACGTGAGCGATCGGGCCGACGACTCCGCGCTCGAGTGGCCGAAGCAGGTCGACCGCAGCGCGCAGGCACTCGCGCGGTGGCTGGTCGAGCGCTACTGAGGCGCGTCTCAGCGCCCGTTCGTGCGTTCGGTGAGCGTGACGGTCACCGATCCGGTGGTCAGGGTGAGGGCCTCCCCGTCGAGCGTCCATCGGGGTGTGCTCGCGAACAGCGTCCGCACCCAGTCGTCGGCGCCGTCGCGCGGGGGTGGGCACGCCATCCTCGTGGACGCCAGGGTTCCGGCTCGGATCCGTCCTCCGGACAGGTCGGCGGTGCCGGTGAACCGGTTGCATCCGGCGGATGCGGCGAGCCGCTCCCGGGCGGGGAACGACAATTCCAGCGGGCCGCCCCCGGGGATCGGCCGACCCGTGACCTCGGTGGAGACGTAGCGTCGGCCGATCGGATCGGACGGCGAACCTCCGATTCCGCATCCGGACAGCACCGCCCCCAGAGCGAGGACGGCGACGATGCGGACTGCTCCCGGCATGCGTCTCACGGTACCGAGAACGGATCAGCGGGCCGTGAACTCCAGTCCGTCGGTGCCGTTCGGCGCGGTGAGCGTCATCGACGAACCCTCGATGCTGTAGGTGGTCTCACCTGCGAGCACCTCGAGGATATGTGTCTCGATGGCGGTGACTTCGGGGTCGGCACAGGCGGCGCGGGTCATGGTGAGCGGTTCGAACAGGACGACGTCGTCACCGACTTCCGCGGTGCCGCCGAACTCGTTGCAACCCGTGTTGCCGGTGACGGTGCCGTCCTCGGAGAACACGAGCGTCGGCGCAGCGTTCTCCAGTGCCGTCGAGGTGGTCACGGCGTCGGCGGTGCGCAGCGACGTCACGACCCATTCGGTGCCGGCGATCGGACGGTCGGGGTCGACGACCTTCTCGTCCTCGAGGGAGACGGTGATGTCGTCGCCGGTCAGGGTGACGGAGTTCCCGTCGAGCGACCAGCGGGGTTCCGCTCCGAACAGGGCGGTGAGCCAGGCGTCGGCGCTCTCTCGCTCGGGTGGGCAGGCCATCATCGTGCTCGCGAGGTCCGATGTCTTCACCGTGCCGTCGGACAGGTCCACGCCGCCGACGAAGCGATTGCATCCGGCGGTCGCCGAGATGCGTCCGTCCTCCGGGAACGCGACCACCAGCGGTCCGTCGCCGGGGATCCGGGTGCCCGTCACGTTCGTCGACACGAAGGTGCGACCGGTGAGGTCGTCTGCGGAGTTGCCGGCCGGATCCGGCTCGGTGCTGCACGCGGCGGCCACGGCAGCCAGACAGATCAGCGCGCATACCCGGAATGTACGAGACATGCCGTTACGGTACGGCGCTCGACCCGGATCTGCGGCTACCTCGGCCCGTGACGACGCGGTGTGCCAGTTCGGCCCAGTTGTCGGCGAGTCGGCGCAGCGGGTAGCCGAGTTCGCGCCACTGGTGGAGCACGAGCGTCGCCTCGAGTGACGCCACCAGCGAGGTCGCCAGCAATCGGGTGTCGCCGCCGACGTCGGCGGCGCGCAGCAGGGCGTCGACGTGGGCGAGCGAGACCAGGTGGGCGGGGGCGGAGTAGTGAGAATCCCCGGCGGCCTCGGCTGCGCGGAGAAGTTCGCCCTGTACCTCGACGAGTTCGATGCGGGCACGGCCGAAGGCGATCAGCCGGTCGAGGGGTTCGGCGTCCGGACCGAGCGGGGGTGGGCCGAACAGGAAACCGTGCTGGAACTCGCGCTCGCTGTGGTCGAGCAGTGCGCGGACGAGGCCGGCGCGGGAACCGAACCTGCGGAAGACGGTGCCCTTACCGACCCCGGCACGCGCCGCGACGGCATCCATCGTCACGGCGTCGACGCCGCGTTCGGCGACGAGCAGGGTGGCGGCGTCGAGGAGGCGGGACCGGTTGCGCGCAGCGTCACCCCGTTCGGAGAGTTGCTCCTCCGCCAGGGGCAGCACCCGATCGTTCGCCAAGGGCAGTGCTCGACCGTCCGCGTGCGGGAGGGGGCGGGTGTTCACAAGGTCACACACTAGCGGGGCGGGGAATAAAGCGGACCGCAGTCCGTTTAACATTGCGTAGTCAACCACTTCGACCCGAGGATGTTCCCATGACCCGAGTTCTCGCCCTCGTCGGCAGCCTGCGCGACGGCTCCGTCTCCCGCCAGCTCGCCGAGACCGCCGCCGAGACCGCCGCCGAGAACGTCGAGGTGACCCTCTACGAGGGCCTCGCCGATGTTCCCTTCTACAACGAGGACCTCGACGGCGATGCGGCTCCCGCTGCTGCCGTGGCCCTGCGTGACGCTGCCGCCGACGCCGATGCCCTGCTGATCGTCACGCCCGAGTACAACGGCACCGTCTCCGCGGTGCTCAAGAACGCCGTCGACTGGCTGTCCCGTCCCTACGGGGCCGGCGCGCTGAACGGCAAGCCCGTCGCCGTCGTCAGTCAGTCGCCCAGCCGGAACGCCGCGAAGTGGGCCCTCGAGGACACGGTCAAGACCGTCGGAATCGCCGGCGGCACGATCGTCGACGGCGGTTCGCTGTCCGTCGGTGAGACCTTCGGTAAGTTCTCCGGCGTCCACGCCAAGGAGCACGCCGAGACCGCGCAGCAGGTCGCTGCGGTCGTCGCTGCACTCGCCGACGCCCCCAAGGTGCTCGCGAACGCCTGATCGGAACGTCCGCCCTCCGGCGGGCCGACCGACCCCGACACCCGCGGTGCCGGAGACTCCCCAGGTCCCCGGCACCGCGGGTGTCCGCGTCTCTGCGGGGTCCGTCGTATCGCCGGAAGTTCGGCGCGTCGTGTTCTCGACGGTTCGATGCGGCCTGCAGCGGGAATGCCCCGAACACAGCCCACCGTTCGGAGGTTTGCCCATGACAACCGGGGACACGAGAACCGATACCGGCCACCGGCCCGATCTCGACATCGTTCTTCACGTCGACGGGGTGGAGCGTCGCGTCCCGATCGATGTCCGCACCACCGTGCTCGACGCGCTGCGCGCCCGCCTCGGGATCACCTCCCCGAAGAAGGGCTGCGATCTCGGTCAGTGCGGAGCATGCACCGTGCTGATCGACGGCCGTCGCGCCCTCTCGTGCCTTGCCCTCGCCGTCTCGCACGACGGCGCCGAGATCGTCACCGCCGCCGGACTCGCCGACGGGGAACTGCACCCGATCCAGGCGCAGTTCATCGAGGACGACGCCTTCCAGTGCGGCTACTGCACACCCGGCCAGATCTGCTCCGCTGTGGGGATGCTCGACGAATTCGCCGACGGGGCACCGAGCCACGTCACGGCGGACCTCGAGCACGCGCCGGACCTCGACGACGACGAGATTCGCGAACGCATGAGCGGCAATCTGTGCCGCTGCGCCGCCTATCCCAACATCGTCGCGGCGATCCGCACCGTCGCGAGCGGAGACAGCCGAGTCGGTAGGGAGGACACACGGTGAGCTCCCTCCGGTACGAGCGACCGGCCGATCCCGCCGCTGCGGTCGCCGTCGTGCACGAGACCCCGAGCGCGGTCTTCCTCGCGGGCGGAACGAATCTGGTCGACCATCTCAAACTCGGCGTCGCGACCCCCGATCTCCTCGTCGACGTCTCGCATCTGCCTCTCGACACCGTCGCGGAGTCGGCGGACGGAGGAATCCGGGTGGGTGCCAACGTCCGCAACAGCGACCTCGCCGCCCATCCGTTCGTGCGGCGCAACTATCCGATGCTGTCGCGCGCACTGCTGTCCGGTGCCTCGCCCCAACTCCGGAACACCGCGACCACCGGCGGCAACCTGCTCCAGCGCACGCGTTGCTCGTACTTCCGGGATGTGACCACCCCCTGCAACAAGCGCGAACCCGGCACCGGTTGCTCCGCCATCGGCGGATATACCCGCTACCACGCGATACTCGGTGCATCGGAGCACTGTGTGGCCACCCACCCGTCCGACATGGCGGTCGCCCTGCTCGCACTCGACGCCGAAGTCCTCGTCCTCGGCCCGGACGGTGAACGTGCGATCGCGGTGGAGGACTTCTACCGGCTTCCCGGCGACACTCCCGAGCGCGACACCGTGCTCGAACGCGACGACCTCGTCGTCGGCGTGCGGATCCCGGCATCGCAGAGTTCGCTGTCCACCTACCGCAAGGTGCGCGACCGTGCGTCCTACGCCTTCGCGCTGGTCTCGGTGGCGGCCGAGATGACCGTGGCGGACGGGACGATCACCGGTTGCCGCCTCGCGTTCGGAGGGGTGGCGCACCGTCCGTGGCGGGCGCATCGGGCGGAAGCCGCACTTCTCGGGCAGCAGCCCTCCGGCGAGGTCTTCGCCGCCGCGGCCGAGGCCGAACTCGCCGGCGCGAGCCCCCTCGACGGCAACGCCTACAAGATCCCGTTGCTGCGCCGAACCGTGGTGGCGACCCTGCGCGAACTCGACGAACGACGGGAACGAGGTGAATCCGCATGAGCCCCGAGCCGATCCGAGCGGGCGGACGCTCCACCGCGCGAATCGACGGACCGGCGAAGGTCGCCGGGACGGCGCCGTACGCCTACGAGCACCCGGTCGACGATCCGGTCTTCCTCGTGCCGCTCACCTCCACCGTCGCCCGGGGCCGGGTCGACCGGATCGACACGGCCGCCGCCGAAGCGGTACCCGGGGTGCTGAAGGTGCTCACGCCCTGGAACGCCCCGAGGCTCACCGACGAGGCCGAAGGTGAGTACTCCGTCCTGCAGACACCCGACGTGCTGTACCGAGGGCAGATCATCGCAGCGGTCGTCGCGGAGAGCCTCGAGATCGCCCGGGAGGCATGTTCTCTGCTGGAGGTCGAATACAGCGAGGAACCACACGACGCCCTCTTCCGCGCCGACCATCCCGATGCCTACACGCCCGAGACGGTCAACGGCGGCTACGAGCCCGATTCCGAGCGAGGTGATGTCGACGCTGCGTTCGCCCGCGCCGACACTGTGGTCGACCAGTGGTATTCCACACCCGAGGAGCACAACAACCCGCTCGAACCGCACACCGTCGTCGCGGTGTGGCGGAGCGACGTGGTTCCGTCGAATGGTACGGCCGACGCGTACACCCTGACCCTGTACACCTCGACGCAGCACCCGCACGGTGTTGTCGGGACCCTCGCCCCGGTGTTCGGTCTGGACGCCGACCGGATGCGGGTGGTCTGTCCGTACATCGGTGGGGGATTCGGCTCGAAGGGTGGCCCCCACGCGCACGACGTGCTCGGCGGATTGGCAGCACGGGCCCTTCCCGGGAGGGCGGTCAAGTTCGCGGTTTCCCGGCCGGACATGTTCGCCTATGTCGGCTACCGATCGCCGACGGCGTCGCGGGTCCGGCTCGCGGCCGACCGTGACGGCAGGGTCACCGGCCTGGTGCACGAGGTGTTCGCACAGTCGTCCCGGGTCACCGAGTTCGTCGAACAGGCGGCGGTGCCGTTGCGCAATCTCTATGCCGTGGACAACGTCCGTACGTCCCACCGCGCGATCACACTCGACGTCCCGGCGCCCTTCTGGATGCGCGCTCCCGGTGAGGCCCCCGGCATGTTCGCCGGTGAGGTCGCGATGGACGAACTCGCCGCCGAACTCGGCATCGACCCGATCGAACTGCGCATCCGCAACGAACCCGAGGCCGATCCCGAGACGGGGAAGCCGTGGTCGTCGCGGCGTCTCGTCGAATGCCTCCGCGAGGGCGCACAGCGATTCGGGTGGGATCCGTCGGATCGCGAACCCGGCACCCGTCGGCGAGGCACCACGCTCATCGGTACCGGCGTGGCGGTCGCGACCTATCCGCACATGGTCAATCCCGGTTCGGAGGCACACATCCGGCATCTGGGGGAGGGCCGCTACTCCGTCCGCATCGGAGCGACCGACCTCGGCACCGGTGCGTGGACGGCGCTGACGCTCATCGCCGCCGACGCCCTCGGATGCCGACCCGAGGACGTGGACCTCGAGATCGGCGACAGCGCGCTGCCCCACGGCACCGTGGCCGGTGGCTCCTCGGGTACCTCGTCCTGGGGCACCGCGATCGTCACGGCCGCAGAGCGATTCGGCAAGCGCTTCGGTGACGACCCGCCGGTGGGCGCGGAGCTGTCCGCGTCGGCAGCCGAGAACCGCGAACTGGAGCACTACACCGCGCAGTCCTTCGGCGCGCACTTCGCCGAAGTGCACGTCGACGCCGACACCGGGGAGATCCGGGTGCCCCGGATGTTCGGCCTGTTCTCCGTGGGACGGGTGATCAATCCGCGGACGGCACGTTCGCAGTTCATCGGGGGGATGTCGTTCGGGATCTCGATGGCCTTGTTCGAGGAGAGCATCCGCGACGCGCGCTTCGGGCACGTCGTCAACCACGACCTGTCCGAATACCACGTGCCGACCCACGCGGACATCCGTGGGATCGAAGCGGAGTGGCTCGACGACGAAGATCTGCACGCCACGCCGATGGGTTCGCGGGGGATCGGTGAGATCGGGATCGTCGGCAGCGCCGCCGCGGTCGTCAACGCCCTGTGGCACGCGACCGGGGTGCGGGTGCGGCACCTGCCCGCCCGGCTCGACGACCTACTGGTCGGCTTGCCCTGACCCCTCGGATCGATAACAGACGAGTGTCCAGCGATTGATGCCCGCCTGACGGCGGTACCGGAGTTCGTCGAGCGCGGCGAGGGCGATGGCGAGCCCTCGGCCGCGTTCGGCGAGTGCGTCGGGGAGCTCGACCGAACGTAGATCCACCCGGGCCGGGGCGCCGTCGTCGACGAACACGGCCTCGAGACGATCCGGATGGAGTTCCAGGGTCAGCGCCACCGAGACCGCGTCTCCCCGGCCGGCATGCTCGATGATGTTCGCGCCGATCTCGGCGACCGCGATCTCGAACTGCATGCGATCCGAATCGTCGAGCTCCTCGGCGGCGAACATCTCGGCGACCAGATCCATGATCCGGTCGAGGGTGCCTTCACTCGTCGTGGCGGACAGCTCCCACCGCCCCGAGGGGCCCTCGGCCGGTGGCGCTTCGGGTGACCGGTCAGTCGCCATCGAAGGCCACATCCGCGGAATCGTGTGTCGTCAGCACCCGGTCGAGCCGGGTGAGCGCGAGCACGCTCTGTACCTGGGCGGTCGGTGCGGCGATCCGCAGGTCGCCGCCGGCCTGACGGGCCGCCTTCAACCCGGAGACGAGTGCGCCGAGCCCGGAGGAGTCGATGAAATCGGTTGTGCTCAGGTCGACCACGAGCCGGTGGGATCCGTTCTCGACGAGATCGCGCAACTGCTCGCGCAGGCGCGGTGCCGCAACCATGTTCAGGCGACCGGTGGGTTGCACGACAGTGCTCGTTCCCACCTGGCGGGTTTCGTAGTGGCTCATCGATCTCCTTCGCTTTCGGGTCCACGGTAGCGAGCTGCCTGGATCACCACCGAGAGAATGAACAGGTCGAACACGACCCAGACGAGGTTCGCGGTGACTCCCAGCACCGAGATGTCGCCGAGGAACAGCCGCACGGTGCCGATGACCGCCGCCACCACCAGCAGCGCCATGACGAGCAGCTGCTGCCGGAACAGATACCACGGGACACCTTCGCCCCCGTGGCGT
>NZ_AJVB01000077.1:0-12213 GCF_000278445.1 Rhodococcus sp. R1101 | reverse complement strand
AAGGCCGGATCGTAGACTGAGCCGACGATCGACACCGAACGGATGTGCCACACAGTGTCCAGCAGACCGCAGACGACTCCGAACCCGACCTCGACCGAGGTCGTCCCGCCCGTCAAGCAGGACGGCCGCAAACGGCGCTGGCACGAACACAAGATCGCTCGCCGGGAAGAGCTCGTGGACGGCACCATCAACGCGATCCGCTCGCGCGGACACGAGATCGGCATGGACGAGATCGCCGCCGAGATCGGCGTGTCGAAGACGGTGCTCTACCGCTACTTCACCGACAAGAGCGACCTGACGACCGCCACGATGCTGCGGTACGTCGAGACGGTTCTCGCCCCCCGGATCTACGCGGCGGTGGCCGAGGATCTCGACGAGTACGACCTCACCCGGGAGGCGATCACGGCGTACGTCGAGACCGTCGCCGATGATCCCGAGGTCTATCTGTACGTGATGAGCAACAGCGCGTCGGCGGGACGCGACGTGGTGGCCGATTCCGAGCGGATGATCGCCGAACTCGTCGCGACCGTCCTGGGCGAGCGACTGCGACTGCTCGGGATGGATTCGGGTGGCGCCGTGCCCTGGGCGTACGGAATCGTCGGCGGCATCCAGCTCGCGACGCACTGGTGGATCTCGAACAAGTCGATGACCACCGAAGACCTCATCGATTACCTGACGATGATGATCTGGGGCGGCATGACCGGCATCGCCGGTGTCGCCGGATCGCCCATGCGCTTCAAGTCGCAGCCGCATCCGCTCCTGCCGGAGTCGTCGCCCGCTCCCTGATCGCCAGCTTTACCGTTACTCGGAGTAGCACGTATAGTGCGAGCATGAGCGACCACGCGGACGATCTGCACGACCAGGACGATCCCGGTTACCGCGGCCCTGCCGAGGTTGCCGTGGGAGACCGCACGGTCGGCGTCGATGTCGAGATCTCCGGCCGGTTCGATCCGCTGCTCGGCCGGCACGTGTGGCGGGGCCGGATCCGTAAGCTCGCCGAGGCTCTCGGCGGAGACCCCTCCCCCGCGCCGGGAACCACCGTGACCATCACGGTCCCGGGCGCGTCGGAGCCTGCGACCGCCCGCATCTCGGAGATCGATCTGTGGGGCAGCCACATGGTCGACGGCATCTCACGTCCGCCGTACCCGCTGCCGACCGACGCGAACGGCGTCCATTCGAGCGCCGACGCGAACGGTGTCGATCCCACCTGAGGCTCGTCGTGTGTGACACGCTTGGCCGATGACGAAGGACGATGTCTTCCGGCCGGCCTCGATCGTCGAAGCCCTCCGGGCAGGGCCCGACACGCGCGTCGCCGCCATCGACACGAACGCCACGCCGGGTTTCGACGGCGACAAGGCTCTCGGCGAGCGTCTGCTCACCGAACGCGGCGCCGTTCTCTCCGGACTCCAGGAGATGCTGTTCGCGGAGGGCCGGACCGGCGGTACCCGCTCGGTGCTGCTGATCCTGCAGGGCATGGATACCGCCGGAAAGGGCGGGATGGTGCGTCACGTCGTCGGTCACGTCGACCCGCAAGGCGTCGACCACACGGCCTTCGGTGTCCCGACCGCAGAGGAGAAGCGGCACCACTTCCTGTGGCGGATCTCGAAGGCACTCCCCCGCAACGGTCAGCTCGGCGTCTTCGACCGCTCACACTACGAGGACGTGCTCGTCGCCAGGGTGAGATCGCTGGTGCCGGAGAGCATCTGGCGCGGACGTTACGACGAGATCAACCGGTTCGAGAGCGAGATCGTCCGCGAGGGCACGACCATCGTGAAGGTGGCGATGTTCGTCTCGCTGGACGAGCAGAAGAAGCGCCTCGCCGAACGTCTCGAGCGCCGCGACAAGCATTGGAAGTACGACCCGAGCGACGTCTCGGAACGCGCCCTGTGGCCGCAGTACCAGCAGGCCTATCAGGACATGCTGGATCGGACGAACACCGACGAGGCGCCCTGGTACGTCATTCCGTGCGACCGCAAGTGGTACAGCCGTCTGGCGGTCACCGAACTGCTCATCGACGCGTTCGAGCGTCTCGACCTCGACTGGCCGGAGCCCACTTTCGACATCGAAACGGAGAAACGCCGACTCGCAGAGTCGTAGGATGACCGACTCGCAGAGTCGTAGGATGACCGACTCGCGGATCGTGAGGAGGCTGTGCGAGGTGAGTGACGCGAGCCGGCTCCCACCGACTCGCGTCGCGTACGGCCCTCAGAACAGGTGCGGTGTGTCGTAGTGCCGCTTGTGGTCGCGGCGAACGGTTCCGGTGACCATGCCGAATGCCGCTCCGAGCGCGACGACCGCAGCGAGCGCCGCGACGATCGCCCAGCCCTCGAATCCGTAACCGGCCGCGACGATCGTCAGGGCGATCATCAGGACCGAGGCCAGCGCGAGCGCGTAGGCGCTCCACGCCACGAAGAGATTGAGTTTCACGACCGGCCTCCTTGGACGAGGTGTGTCCCTCTCGGTGCCGACGGTACCTTCAGGTGACGCACATCACAACCGATTGGTGGCGTCCTTGCACACTTCGTAGCGCATGACGGCGAATTCCCCACTCTGCCCGATCTCGGTGAGACGCATCTCCACGTACCGCGGGAGCAGTGGTCGGCCGGATCCGATCGTCACCGGCGCGAACGAGACGACGAGTTCGTCGAGCAGGCCGTGCTCGGCGAACTGTCCGGCGAGGTCGCCGCCACCCACCATCCACAGGTCGCGGCCGTTCGCGGCTTCGGCCATCTCGGCGTAGACCTGCCGGACGTCCTTCTGCGTGAACCGGATGTCGCCGGGTTCGTCCCCCGCCCGGGCCACGGGCAGGTCGTCGCGATGCGTGAACACCCAGCAGGGCAGGTCGTACTCCCACTTGTCTGCACCCGCATGGTCGAGAACCCAGCGGTAGGTCGACGACCCCATCACGATGGCGCCGATACCGGCGATGAACTTCTCGTACCCGACGGGCCCGCCGTCCCCGGTCTCGCGGGTGAGCAGCCAGTCGAGCGAATGGTCCTCGGTCGCGAGAAATCCGTCCAGCGTGCTTGCGGTGTAGTAGATCATCCGGGTCATGAGCTGTTCCTGTTCCAGTCGAGTGGATCGCCGTGGTCGACGTCGAGGCCGGCCGCCCGCATCATGTGCCGAGCAAGTTGGCGGCGGTGCGCGGCGAAGGTGAGGACATGGGTGACCACTCCTGCGAGCACGAAGCTCTCGGGAGGGTCGCACAGGGCGTCGATGAGTATGTCGCCCCAGGCGCCACGGCGATGGATGTCGCGGATCGTCTCCACCCATCGCGGTGCGACATCGTCGAAACGTGCTGCCAGCGAGCCGATTCCACTGTCCGTTTCCACGGGCTGGTCGGCGCCGACCATCGACGCCAGCCAGACCTCCTTGGCGCGCACGAGGTTGCCGAGCACCCGCGACACGGACTCCTCGGGGCCGTCCCACTCGAGCACGACGAGGCCGGGGAACCGGATCCGCTCGCGTTCGTCGTCGTCGAGTTCCGCGGCACGGCCGAGGAGATAGCGGGTGTCCGCGAGATCGTGCTGCACCATCTGTGCCAGGACCTCGCGCTCCGGATGAGCGGGTGCCGCGGGCCGTTGCCCGTCCTCCTCGACCCAGAGATTGGTGGGCGGGTGGAAGTGGACACCGTTGGGGGCGGGGAGCCAGTGGTCGCTGCCGCCGGTGCCGAGCACCCGGGCGGTCACGCTCGGGGGATATCCGTAGGCGCGGGCGAATGCGCGTCCGAACCCTTCGACGCTGTCGTAACCGGCGGCGAACGCCGCATCCGTGACCGACCTGCCGTGGCGCAACTGCCAGGCGGCGCGTTCGAGCATCACCCGGCGGCGCAACGCCACCGGCGACTCGCCGGTACCGACCGCGAAGGTGCGGCTGAAATGCCACGGCGAGGCGTAGGCGTGCTGCGCCATCCGTTCGAGGGTTACGTTGTTCTCCTCGAGAACGGCGTCGAGCAGTTCCCGGAGTCGGTCACGGCCGAGGGTCATGCGTTCAGTGTCGCGTGCAGACCCCGGCCGCCGCCCGACCGTTCTTGCTCTCTCCCGACCCTACCTCGACGTCAGCCCGGCATGGTCTCGCCGCCGAGTGGGGCGAGCACTTCACCGCTGTAGTACGAGGACATCGTCTCCGACGCGAAGAATACGTAGGACGGGGCGATCTCGTCGGGCTGCGCGGCGCGCCCGAAGGGTGCCTGTTGCCCGAACTCGGACACCTTCTCGGCATCCATGGTCGCCGGGATCAACGGGGTCCACACCGGCCCGGGCGCCACGCAGTTCACCCGGATCCGCCTGTCCTGCAGTGCCTGCGCGAGCGAATAGGTCAACGCGATCACCGCACCCTTGGTGGCCGAGTAGTCGATGAGCGTCTTGTTGCCACGCAGCCCGTTGACCGAGGCAGTGTTGATGACGGACCCACCCGGCGTCAGATGCGGCAGCGCCGCCTTCGTCACGTGGAAGAAGCTGTCGATGTTCACGGCGAAGGTGTGCCGCCACTGTTCCTCGCTCAACTCGGCGAGGTCGTCGACGGGCTGCTGGGTGCCCACGTTGTTGACGAGAATGTCGAGTCCGTCGAGTTGCTCTACCGTCTCGGCCACCACCGACCGGCAGTGCTGCGCATCGCCGAGGTCGCCGGCGATGACGTGGCACGTGCGGCCCTCGCGTCGCACGAGGTCGGCGGTGTGCTCGGCGTCGCGGTGTTCTTCGAGGTACGCGATCGCGACGTCGGCGCCCTCCTTCGCGAAAGCGACCGCGACGGCACGTCCTATGCCGGAGTCGCCGCCCGTGACGAGCGCCTTGCGACCCGACAGCAATCCGCGTCCGACGTAGCCGCGCATCTCGTCGGCGGGACGCTCGGCCATGTCGTCGGTGTCACCGGGGTAATCGATGGTGTGGGGTTCTCGTTCGCGATCCTCGCTCATGGCCGCCGGATACCCACAGACCGTTGCGGTATTCACCGCCGGCATCGTTGTCCGGAGACCGGTATGCGCAGCTCTCGCCGCCCGCCCGGCCGTTTTTGCGAGCCTCCGAGCGGGTAACCCGGACTCATGGCCCACGAGACCCGGATGTGCGATGTGCACGACGCTCCGCTTCCCACGCCCCGCGGACCCATCTCCGCCGAGATCGTCGAACGTCTCGGCGGTCCGGTGGACGATGCCCCGTGGAATGTGACGACCGACGGCGCGGATGCCTACGGCGAGGACGTCCAACTCGCCCTCGCCGTTCTCTACGAGCTCCACTACCGTGGTTTCGCGGGTGTCGATCCCGCGTGGGAATGGGCACCGGCACTCCTCGGGGTCCGGGCACGCCTCGAGCGCGTCTTCCTCGATCGGTTGCGTGCCGACGTACCGGCCTCGGACGATCCGCAGAGCGTCCTCGAGGATCTGTGCTGCGAACCCGACGACTCGTGGGGTGTCTCCCACGAACTCGCCGCGAACGGCACGTGGGAGATGATGCGCGAGTTCTTCGTCCATCGCTCGATCTACCACCTCAAGGAGGCGGACCCGCACGCTCTCGCGATCCCCCGGTTGTCCGGTCGCGCGAAGGCCGCGCTGGTCGCCGTCGAGTTCGACGAGTACGGCGGCGGCCGTGCCGAGCGCATGCATTCGCGGCTGTTCGCCGACCTGTTGCTCGCTGCCGGCCTGAAGGACGACTATCTGGGATATCTCGACGTCGTCCCTGCCGTCACCCTCGCAACGGTGAACTTCATGTCGTTGTGCGGTCTGCACCGCGCGTACACACCGATGCTGGTCGGCATGTTCGCCGCCGCCGAGATCACCACCGCCCCGAGCGCCCGGCGCATGGTCGAGGCCCTCGAACGCCTGGATGCGGACGACGCCTGCATCCTGTTCTACTCCGAACACATCGAGGCCGACGCCGTCCACGAGCTCGTCCTGCGGCACGACGTGGTCGGTTACCTGCTCGAACAGGACCCGGCTCGGGCGCAGGACATCTCGTTCGGCGCGCAGGCCATCGAGTTCCTGGAGGGACGGCTCGGGAGCCATCTGCTGGGCAGCTGGGCCGCCGGCCGCAGTTCGCTCCTCACGTCGGCCGCGGCGCCGGCCTGATTGCCGGGTACGACGCAGCGAGGTGGAGCCTCGGGACGGTGCGTCCCGAGGCTCCACCTCGTTCGTGCCGGCATCCGGCTCAGTCGATGAGACCGGGTTCGTGTGTGGGGGTACCACCGGAGCCGCGGAGGCGGCGTCGACGGAGATTGACAGCGGACATCACGACACCGACGACGATGAGCACGGCCGCGGCGACGGCACCGACGAGCACCCATCCTTCGAAGCCGTCGCCCGCCGCGTAGAGGACGAGAGCGACGACGGCGATCCCCACGAGGATGCAGGCGTATCCGACCCAACCCGAAGCTCGGGAAGCAGTGGTGGGAGCGTGAGCTCGATTCGATGGTTTCGTCATGCTCGTGGATACCGCATCCGGCCGTCCGTGAAACCCAGGGGTGACAAGAACGGGAACGGATGATTCTGCGCCGGAGAGTGTTACGACGGAATCCGCCGGCCGATCGGTCCGCGCTCGACGAGTGCGGCAAGGCGTTCCCGCGCGCTGCGCGGGGAGAGGACAGGACTGTCCGTGCCCGTCGCGCTGCGCATTCCGCGTACCGTCTCGGCCCACACATCAGGACCGTCGTGTTTCGGCGACCACCCGAGTTCGTCCCGGGCCCTGGTGCAGTCGAGCAGGGGGCAGGAGTACGCGAGATCGATCCAGCCGCCCTGCACCGGTTGCAACCGGAGGCGCCAGGTCGCTTCGGCGAGCACCGACAGCCCCCATCGCGGCACCGGAACCGTCGGGCAGTCGAACGGAGCGGCGAAATCCCGCGCTCCCACCGGAGTCGGCGCCGCCAGATTGAACGGACCGGGTACCCGACGTTCGAGGGCTGCGACCAGCGCATCGGCGACATCGTCGGAGTGCACGGCCGGAATGGTGAGACCGTGGTCGATCGGAATCACCGGCAGGTGGTTCGTGATGCCGGCGGGCACGAACTCGGGCAGCACGTAACGTTCGAGGCCCGAGCCGGAGACCAGTTGCCCGATGAATCCCGGTCGGAAACGCGTGAGGACGGGAACGTTCGTACCCGTCTCGTAGTCGTCGAGGAACTTCTCCGCCGCGACCTTGTCGACGCTGTACACGCAGGTGGGTACCCCGTCGCGACCCCACGACTCGTCCACTTCCCGGCCGTACGCACCGCCGGAGTAGACGGCGGCCGAGGACATGTGGACCACGTGCCGTACCCCCGCCTCGGCAGCGGCCGTCAGCACGGCGCGGGTGCCGTCCACGGCGACCCGGCGGAGGTAGTCGCGACGATGCGAGGGCTGGAATCCCCACGCGAGGTGGACGACGGCGTCGGCGCCCGCGAAGATCGGCGCCAGCACCCGTGCGGCGTCGGGATCGGCGAGGTCGACGGCACACCACGTCGCTGCCGCATACGGATCGCGCGCCGGAGGAATCCGGCGCGCGATCGCGACGATATCGAGTTGTGCGGGATGAGCGGCCAGCCGGCGCAGAAGCGCCGTGCCGACGTTCCCGCTCGCTCCGGTGACGACGATGCGTCGTGGCAGGCCGGTCCGTGAGGTCGAGGCCATCGGGATCGTCGGTGCCGTCCGTGTCGTCCGTGTGTTCCGGTCAGCGGGCCGAGTCCGCTGCGTCCTTCTCCGTCTGCGCATCCGCGTTCGGAAGAGCACCGGAGGCGTTCTCCAGGTGTGCGCGGACGAACCACTGGAACTTCTCGAGCTGGCCGGTCTGGCCGATCAGGACGTCCTCGGTGATCGGATCGAGCTTGCCGACCTCGTCGATGGCCTTGCGGTTGTCGGTGATCAGTCCGTCGTAGACGAGATCGAGGGCGGCGAGGTGCGCCTGCGCGGTGTCGCGGCCGACCGAGTAGTCGTCCCACGTGCGGTTCTTCTCGATGGCACCGGGCGTGCCCTTGGGGGAACCACCGAGCGCGGCGATCCGCTCGGCGACTTCGTCCGCGTATCCACGTACGAGCTCGACCTGCGGGTCGATCATCTCGTGGACGCCGATGAAGTTCGGGCCGACGACGTTCCAGTGGATGTGCTTCAGCGTGAGGTGCAGGTCGTTGTAGGCACTCAGGCGCTCCTGGAGAATCTGCGCGGTGCGCGAACCGTCGGCATCGCTCAGGCCGGGAACCGTGTAGCTCGACTTCGACATATCTACCTCCAGAATGCTCGGGTGTGTCGGCAGACGGATACCCGGGACACGGGGAGATCCAAACCTCCGGGCGTACTCGATGACCTTCGACCGGTGCGGAAGGACTTTCGTCCGAATTTCTCCTGTCACAAACGTTTGGAAACGGACCAACCCGGTTATTCGATCGCCGGGCTCCGAGACTTCCAGGTCTCGGACATGACATCTGAGGTGGCGACAATGATCATTCTGGGTCTGATTCTGTTGGTGGTGGGGTTCTTCACGGGTATCTCCATCCTCACCACACTCGGAGTGATACTCCTGGTGATCGGCGTGATCCTTGCGATCCTGGGCGCGACGGGCCGGGCCATCGGCGGACGCGCACACTGGTACTGACCCCTTCGACAGTCCGTGCCGGGAGGAGACGTCCGGCACGAGACAGGACTCAGGATCCCGGGTGCTTCCGAGCACCCGGGATTCGTCGTTTCCGGCCTGTTCACCGCCGGGGGTTCACCCGCAGGTCGCCTCGACCGGCCGACCGGCTCCCCGGACACGGCATCCGGGCCGGCCCCGTACAGGGACCGGCCCGGATTCGCGGTGGCGTCTCGGTTTCGCGGTGTCGTCTCAGTGATGTTCGGTATCGGTGCGCGCAGCTGCCGTCTTCGGTTTCCGGAGGGCGCGATGACTGGTGTCGCACAGGGGGTACAGGGCGCTGCGGTGACAGCGGCATACGGCCACCACGAAGCGGTCCGACACCGTCTCGGCGCCGTCGTCGGCGACGATCCGGACCGGACCCTCCACGAGGGTCGGACCACCCCTCACCTGCCGCACCACCCGTGCTTCACATTCACCGTCCGCAGTGAGCTGTGTGATCTTCGGTGTACCACTCACGTTCTCAACCCCTCGTGCGGGGACGGTCGGCACGCACGACCACCACTTCTTCGGTCAGAGCCCCGGGTTCCGCCAGTTGTGTCGAATACAGATATCCCGCGCGGTTGCGCAGAACCGGCCCGAAGGGGATCCGGTTGCGGGCCACGACGGACGCCTCGAGATCCGCATCCCGCAGACGGGACAGCGTCGCATCCACACCGGTGAACTCCGAGTGCACGATCAACGCGAATCCGCCGGGAGCGAGCAGCGAGGGGAGACTGTCGCACAACGGATCGAGAACGCAGCGTCCGTCGGCGCCGGCATCCCAGCGGGCGTCACGGTTCTGTCCCTCACAGGGAACGTACGGCGGGTTCGACAGCACGACATCGAACGGACCGTGGAGCAACGCGTCGTCCAGGCTTCCCTGCCGGGCACGGATCGGCAGCCGGCGCGACCACGCGTTGAGGCGTGCGCTGAGCACCGCGCGTGGGTCGATATCGAAGGCCGTCACCGAGGAAGCGCCGAGCATGGCAGCATTCACCGCCAGAAATCCTGTCCCGGTACAGAAATCGAGTACGTTCGCACCTTCGGCACCGCCTGCGTCCGCAAGCGCGCCGGCCAGCAGATACGAATCCTCCTGAGGGCGGTACACCCCTGGAAGACGCCATACCCGCGGCGAATCCGATCCGTCCAGCGCCAGGGAAGCTGTCACGTCACACCACCTCGGTATCTCGAGCTCGACGGCATCTCCACCACACCGGGCCGAAAACCCGGATCCGTCCGTTCGCGGGCGGATACCCGTGTGACTTCCGTGTGAAACACGCCACCGACGCGCGAGTGGTGTCCGGTGTCACGAGAACAGCATCCGGCGAGCAGCATTTCGGACACGACGCGTCACCGGAGCAGTGCGTTTCCCGTCCGCGAGCGCGGCATGCGCGGCGTTCCAGCCACCCATCCCGTGGACTCCGCCGCCGGGATGCGCGGCCGCACCGGCGAGATACACACCGTCGACCGGAGTTCGCGGTCCGCCGAATCCGGGAGTGGGCCGAAGGAACAACTGCTGGTAGACCTGCGCGGTTCCACCGTTGACGGCACCGCCGACGAGATTCGCGTCGGCTGCTTCGAGGTCCCCGGGCCGCTGGACGTGTCGCCCGACCACACGTGCTCCGAATCCCGGTGCGTAGGCCTCGAGTTGCGCGTCGACACGCTCGGCGAGGCGGTCGGCTGACGCGTCGTCCGTGACGCCGCGCGGCAGATGTGTGTAGGCCCAGCAGCTTTCGGTGCCCTCCGGCGACCGCGTGGCATCGGTCGTGGTCATCTGCCCGAACAACAGGAAAGGCGATTCGGGGACAACGCCGGTGGACAGATCGGCCGACCACCTGATCATCGCGTTCGTGTCGGCGCCGACGTGCACGGTGCCGGCTCCGCTCAGCGAGGGCGAACGCCACGGCACACGGCCGTCGAGGGCATAGTTCACCTTCACCACCGGGGTGTCCCATTCGAACTTCCGGAGGTCGTCGAGCACGCGCGAACCGACGGCGGCGGCCGGGAGGAGACGCGTGTACAGGGCCGGAGCCGAGACGTCGGCAAGGACGGCACGTCGCACCTTCACCCGGTCGCCGCCCGCGGTGCGCACGGCGGACACCTTCCCGCCCTGCACCTCGATGCCCACCACAGGCGAAGTGCACCGCACCTCCGCACCTGCCGAGGTGCCGCGCCGGACCAATGCGTCGGTGAGCGCCCCCGCGCCACCGACCGGCGCGGGGAAGCCGACGTCCTGCGCGAGCATCGTGAGCATGTACCCCATGACGCCGCTTCCGGGCGCTTCGGGCGGGGTGTCGGCGTGCATCGCATTGCCCAGGAGCAACAGCCGCGCCGCCGAGCCACCGAACAGTTCGGCGGACATCCGGGTGACGGGCAACGCGAGCATGCGTGCGTAGCGCAGCAGGTCCCCCGTCTTCATGGTCCGCATCAGGTCGACGGAGCCCCGGACGGGTGGAAAAGGTCCGAGGAGCAGTTCGAGCAGTGGGCCGCGCACCTGCTTCCACTGTTCGAACAGGGCCAGCCACGCCGCACCGTCACCGACGCAGCGACGTTCGAGGTCCGCTGCCGTGTCCGCCGGATCCGGCGAGACGACGATCGCGTCCTCGTCGTGAGGGCCGAGCGGATGACCGAATGCCTTGGGCGATCGCGCCCACCGGAGGCCGTGCGACTCCAGATCGAGGGCCCGGAAGGCAGGTGAGGCCACACCGAGGGGATAGAACGCACTGAACAGATCGGCGCGGAATCCGGGATGGAGCTCGGCGCTGCGCACCGCTCCGCCGGGTTCGGGTTGCTCTTCGAGCACGAGGACGTCCCATCCCGCATCGGCGAGCACAGCGGCGGCCGTCAGGCCGTTCTGCCCGGCACCGATGACGACCGCATCCACCGTCGTGTCGCTCATTCGGTGGCGCCTTCGGCGAGCAGCACCAGTCGCCGCAGGCATTCCTGGTTCCGTGGCAACACCAGTTCCTCCTGCACACGATCGGGGACGTGTGCGTACGGTCCTTCGACGACGTGTTCGGCCATCGAGATGCGGGTGCCGCCGTCCCGAGTGGGTTCGAGGGAGATCGCGATCTCGGCCTTACCGAACAGCCAGGCGCGTGCCCGCAGCACGAGTTCCCGCTCGGGCACCATCGCGCAGACCTCGGTGTAGTCGTCGAGCAGGAACGGCCACAGGCCCACCGAATGGTGGATCCGGGTTTCCGGTCGGGGCCAGGCAGGGTCGACTGCTCGGATGCGGGACGCACCCACCACCCATCCCGCGTACCGCCAGCCGTCCGCGAGGATCTCCCAGACCTTCGACGGTGTCACCGGTGCCTCGATCGTCGCGATCCTGGCCATGCCCGCTCCTCATGTTTCTGGACGACAGCTCGCTTGCGGCAGACGCATACCCCGCTACCGCAGGTGTCACACGAGATCGGGTGTCATCGCTGCTCGGAGGGGGTATACGGACCGGCATGGAACCCGAGAACACGTCCGTGAACCCGTACGCCTTCGTCTTCGCCCCCTCTCCCCTGCTCACGGTCACGCTCGAGAAGGCGCCGGACGGAAGCACCGAACTGCACGTCCACCCGGGCGGCCAGGGCTTCTGGATCGGGCGCATGGCCGCGACTCTGGGAATGGACGTGCATCTGTGCGGGCCCTT
>NZ_AJVB01000076.1:0-12231 GCF_000278445.1 Rhodococcus sp. R1101 | reverse complement strand
GTGATCCCTACCGGTGGTTGGTGAGATGCGGCTGCGATCATCGGTGCGGGCCCGCAGAGGTGTCGGGTAGGCGTGTCAAGATCACCGCCATGAACACACAGACGAGCCCGATTCTGGAGTCGACGGTGGTGCTGGCGATGGATTACGGGCAGTTCTGTCTCGACGGCGGACTCGGGGACATCGACAACGAGATCGAGCTGCTCGAGCAGGCCCAAGCGGAGCAGCCCAGCGCCGGCGACGGCACCATGGTCGTGGTGTTGTGCCCGCATCAGAACAACTTCGAGATGATCGTGGAGGTGCAGGTCTTCGACCGCTGCCCCGCCGCCGATCGCTCGGAGTGGCAGCAGGTCAGCGAAGACCGCCTCGCAGTCGATGCGCCCGGGATATTGAGTCTGTCGTCCCCGACCACCGAGCCGGTCACCGTGGCGGTGCCGCCCGGCCAGTACGTGGTGCAGGTGTCCGGGCGTGGTTTCGTCAACTACGGCTGGCCCGGTTCGACTACCCCTGGGGATGTGTGGCGGCTGCGGTTGTGGCCCGACGACGGTAGCGTCCTCGAACCCGCACAACTGTGGGAGATGCCCGGATACGGCATCCCGGAGAACGTCCCGCCCTCGACGGACGGATCAGGCGGCTCAGAGACGGACGGATCATGAAGCGCAGCCGCAGCCGCAACCGCAGCCGCAGCCGCAGCCGAGGTCGGTGGTCGTGACTGTGCTGGTGTTCACCGGGTTCGGTGTGGTGTGCGGGATAGCCGGCGCTGCGGTGTTGTGGTGGTTCGCCTCGCAGCCGTTCGATTTCTACACCGCCGGCTATCAGCCGCTGGACTTCGCGTCGGCCCGCATCGATGCGCCCTCGCCGTACGGGTACATGGCTGCACTGGTCCTCGGTGGTGGCGTGCTGGGAGCGCTGGTCGGTGCACTCGTTCACTGCGTCGGGTGGAGTCTTGCGCGGCGTGCACCCGAGTGGGAAGCACCGCGTAGGCGCGGGCATGCAAAAGCGTCAGAGGAAGGCAGTGGGGGACAGGACGGTCTATTCCCCGATATTGCCGGGTTCGCCGCCGCGCCGTAATTCGTCGATGTGTAGTGGCGTGTGCTGCGGGTCTTCGCTGCATCTCGCGATAGGTTCTCGACCGGTGTCTTCGTCAGTGGTGTCTGCCGCGGATGGCCCAGCGATGCATCAACATTGCAGCGAGGACGACTACCGCAATGATCAGCAGGGATTTCTGCCACAGGGGGCGGATGTCGTCGATGCCGATCGGCCGTGTCTGCGGATCGGGCTGGTGAGGTGGTCCGTACACGGTGTGCGCCGCGTCTCGGGTGTATGCGTTGGTCGATGTGGTTGTCGCAGAACATGCTTCGACCGACCAGGGTGCGTTCTTCGTTTCATGGGTCGAGACGAATGCGAGATACTCGATGCCGAGGGTGAATCCACGTCCGCACGCGGAACCTTGGGTGCTCGACGACACGACGGTGGTGGATCCGACATCCCCGGTAAAGACGCTGTGAACGTCGAACTCGTAGTAGACGGTATCCCCGTCGGTGCGTTCTCTGGTGGCGGTGCCGGTGAAGGCGGCGGCAGCGCGGGAGATCTGTTCGGTGATGTACGGTCCGTTCGGCTCGTATGCGCATGAACAGGCATGTGCGGTGGCCGGGGCGGACAGCGGTAGTGCTGCGGCCATACCGACCGTGAGGACGAAAGACAGCAACCACCGCATTGTGGACTCCGTTCCCCCGGGCCGATGACCGTCGGGTTTACGGCTAGATCCTAGCGAGAGGGCTCTGCGTGGTCTTCTCATGCCCATGGCTGCACGTCGCATGGTACCGACCCAGCCGGTTGTTTGCGCTCGATCCCGCGCCGGGCGATGCGACGCCCGCAGCCACCGCCGGTGCACGAGATGGTCGTAGCCCTTGTCCGCCCGAACCCGGCCGGACTCGCGGCGGGGCGGCCCCCGATGCGAGCGCACCACCTTCGATCGCGGTGACCATCGGCAGCAACATCACACTGCCGTGGGTGTTTGCGCAGGTCACTGTGGACGTCGATAGAGGTGAAGTTCTTCTTGCCTGACATGAACTTCAATCATGAAATGGAGACCGGTCCGGTGGTGCCGGTCACGGTCCACCGTCCGTCGACCTGGTCGAGGACGTAGGTGAGGCCGAGTCCGCAGTCGATGCCGCACCAGAGTCCCGCGCCGATATGGACTGTTCCGTCGTCCTGCGGCCAGGTGGGGGACAGGCCGACGATGACGCCGTCGTGTGAGACCCCGGTCAGACCCTGCCGTGCGGGATCTGCGTACTGCTGCGGATCGGCGGTGAACTCGACCGGCGGCAGATCCGCGGACTGCGCGGTGATCTCGTTCTTCAGTTCCGTGTCGAACGGTGGCCCGTCGGCGACGGTGAACATGTGTGCGCTGCGTGAGGCAGCGCCGTCGACGATGTAGACGGATCCGATCGGGGTCGGTGCTGTCGCGAAGGGATTGTCGACGAGGATGAGGTGGTGCAGGGCGGTGGCATAGAGCTGGGACTGCTCGCTGGGTGGCGGGGGACTCGTGGGCGGGTCGAGTTGATCGGTGCCCGCGTCGGTGTCTGTGCTCGCGCAGCCGGCCAGGATGGCAGCAAGGACCACCGAGAAGGTCGCCGCTCGAACGCTCATGGTTCGGATGGTACCGATTGCCGAGGTGATGCCGGCTTTTCGTGGATCCGCTGGAGCGGTCCGCTCGCCCGACACAGTCCGGTGGTTGCGCTCTGGTGCGAGGGTTCGTGCGAAGGTGAGTCATGACTGTCGCTGGGCGTCCGGCTCGTTGGTGGACCGTGCTGTCGGGGGTGACCGCGGTCCTTGTCGGGTTGGTGTGCGGGGTGATCGTATGGACGTTCGTCCCGCCGGTGGTGTTCTTCCCGTGGTTTGCTCTGGCGTCCTGGGTTCTTCTGATCCTGGGTGCGGTGTGGTTGGTGGTCGGGTTGGTCGGCTGGTTCAAGTTTCGCGCTCTGCGCGCGACCGCGATCGCGCCGGCGTTGGTGCTTGCCACCGCGGTGCTGGTGGTGTTGTCGGTTCCGTCGACGGTGGCGTTTGCGGTGTCGAAGGGGTCTTTGGTCGCGGCGTCGGCGCAATGTGCGCCGTCCTGGGACGGTCGGCGGATCGGGGTGTATCAGGTGCGGCGGATTCAACCCGTCGACAGTGGGTGTCTGTTCTACATCGAAGGTGGGCTGATCGACCCGATCGGACTTGCGTATCTGCCCGGTGGCGCGCCGTATCCGGGTAAGCCCCGCCACGACGGCGACATCGGGTACGAGCAGTACAGCGGCGACTGGTATCGATTCGTGGAACGTTTCTGAGCTCTGCCCGCAGGTACGGCGGTAGCGCTGAGTTGATTGCTGGACGGCGACCCCTGAGGCCGACCGGTCTGTCGGCGGTTCGTATCGCGATCCTGTATCGCCACGAGCGCGACCAACCCGATTGCCAACGGCGTCATACCGATGATACTGACGGAAAGGCCGTGCCCCGGTGCGCAATGTCGGCGAACCTGCGGACGCCGGTATCGCGCGAACGTGTCGGTTTCCGGTGTCACTGTCGTAGAGCGGGCGGTCAGGCTTCGGACCAGGTTTCGGTGTTGTCGTCACGCACCCAGTCGACGATGTCGCCGTCGGCGTGGACGTCGTCGGTGAGCCAGAATGTTTCGTCGGGTGCCCAGCCCGCGATCACCGACGCCGTGTCACCGTCGACGTCGATGGCGGTCCCCGCAGCGGCGAGATAGCCGGCGACGGTCAGGTGCACTCCGCCGCACACCTCGGCGACGGCCCGCCAGTCGGGCAGAACCCACTTTCCGTCGCGGCCGGTGGTGCGGTACCAATCGTGACGTTTCTGGGCGGTGACCTCGAGTGGAAACCGCCGGCAGAGTTGCGCCCAGTCGTCGGGCCCGTGGATTTCGAGCACGTCGACGGTGTCGGGAACGAAGTGTCGCCGTGCCCCGGTATGGTTCTCGCCTCCGGAGTCTTCGACGAACCACAGGCATGCGGGTGAGGCGTCGTCCAGTGCTCGTGCGGAGCACGGGACGCCGAGCGGCGTCGACCACCACACCCCGGACCAGTTGGCCGTCGGGTTGGTGGGGCGTTCCCGTGCTGCTCGTTTCTCCTCGGTGACGACCTTCTCGCGCCAGGTGGCGAGCGCGTGCCCGACCCGAGGGACATTGGCGTGGGGTTCGACCCAGCCCAGTGACCACTGCTCGTCCCGCACGATGCCGGTGGTCCACCACCGGGTGTGCTCCGATGCGGTGAGGTGCTCAGCGATGCGTCGCAGTTGCGGGCGCACCGGCTCCGTCGCAGCGAGAATGTCGTCGCCGTCGGGTTCTTGCCAGTATCGGGCGGAGTCGGTGGTGGCGGCGAGCACGGTGCGCAGGTCCTTTTCCGTCACGTCCGGCAGCGGCACGTTCGCCAACCGTCGCGCTACGTCGCCGGGGGAGATGTTCGGGAGGGGTCGGTCGGCGCCGGGCCCGTAGAGGACGCCTGCGGTTCCGCGTGCCATGTCGATGCGGTAGGTGGCGTAGAAGACGCCCGACGAGAACGAGTCCTGCGTATGCCCGTCGCGGGTACGGTCATCGGCGATCTGCGCGTATTCGAGGAGAAGACGGCGACCGCGCGGACCGGCCGGCAGTGCTTCGGTCAGGTTCGCCGGAGTGTCCCGTGCCGTCATGGCGTCCAGTAGATCATTACCACCGCGACCGTGACGGGCGGAAGATACTGACGCCGCGGCGCGCCGCGTCAGGTCGCCGACCCGACGTGTGTTCGACCTGTCGCGGGGCTCCCACGCTCGTCGCCCGCCACATCTGGATCAGATAATCCTCGACGGGGTCACCGTCGAGATAGCCGTCGAAGCGAGTATCTCTGCCTCGGACGCAGATACGGACTCGGTATCGGTGATTGCCGGGCTCGGTGATGTCGGAACTGTCATTCGGAATCCACCGCAGCCGATCAGACTCCTCACCACTGCGCCGGTGCCGGCCGCCATCGAGCAACCCCGCCCCACGAAGGAGAACTGAGTCGATGTCGCGAAGCGTAATCGAAGACCAACTGCTCACCGAGGTGGTCACGGGGCTGCCGCTGCCGGACACGGCTCTGGAAGCTGTGGTGGCGGCATCCCACTGCTGACGGTTGGGAACACCGGACCAGCAAGTGGGCTCCTGGTAAGGGCAGGGACGTAAGCACTCGCCGATCTACCAGGAGTTCGCCCGTATTCGGTCCGTCACACCGACGCTCACCGAGTTTGAGATGCACCGAGTCGTTGACATTGTGCTGCGGCTCACATACGGTCTGTGCAACATATTCAAGTGAAAATATTTCACGTGAATAGGTTCCTCCGGGGCGTCCACCCCTGAGCGTTACCCTTCCACAAGGAGCGTGTCGTCATGGCACTGTCGGTACAGGAACTTCTGGCGAACAAGGGCATACGCCCGCCGCAGGATCGGGTCGCCGCGCTCGAGTCCAAGTGGGCCGAGATCGTGCAGCGACGCGGTGACCTCGAGGCTGTGGCAGTCGACGACGCGGACATTTCTGTTCGCAATATCCCGGGAGGCGACCATGTCCGCTGACGAACTCGTCACCAAGTCGGTGACCGAACTCGCGCCCCTGATCGAGAGCAAGCAGGTGTCCCCGGTCGAGGTCACCACGGCGCTACTCGATCACGCCAAGGCGCTGAATCCGGAGATCAACGCCTACATCAGTTTCCGCGAGCACGCCCTCGACGATGCCCGGCGTGCCGAGGAAGAGATCGGCCGAGGCGATTACCGCGGGGTCTTCCACGGAATTCCCTTGGCGCTGAAGGACAATCTGTATGTAGGTGGCGAGGTCACCACGATGGCATCGAAGATCCACAAGGACTTCGTGCCCACCGAGGACGCGTCCGTGGTGCGCCGTCTCCGCAACGCCGGCGCCGTGCTGACCGGCAAACTCAACATGCACGAATACGCATGGGGTATCGACAACAACAGTCCGCACTTCGGCAGCGTCCAGAACCCCTGGAATACCGCGAAGGTGCCGGGGGGCTCCAGCGGCGGCTCGGGAGCGGGCGTCGCGGCGCACATGACCTACGCGACCCTGGGCACCGACACCGCCGGCTCGATCCGGATTCCTTCCGCCGCCTGCGGCATCGTCGGCCTCAAACCGACGCACGGTCGTGTCCCCAAGGACGGATGTTTCCCCCTCGCATGGACTTTGGATCACATCGGACCGATGACCAAGACCGTGGACGACGCCGCGGCGATGCTGCAGGTGATCGCCGGGTTCGACCGTTCGGATCCGACAGCGGTCGATGTCCCGGTGGGGGACTACACCTCCCATCTCACCGGTGATGTCTCCGGATTGGTGATCGGCGTCGAGGAGGACTACTACTTCCGCGACGTCGACAACGAGATCGAACGACTCGTACGCGCCCAGATCGACGAGCTCGTGTCTCGGGGCGCCCGGGTACGGACGGTCGAGATCCCGACCCTGCGCTACTCGGAATGGGCCGAACTGGCCACCAGCTTGTCCGAAGCATCAGCGATTCACCACAACGACCTTGTGCACCGGGCCGACGACTTCGGGGCCGACATCCGCTTCCTGTTCGAACTGGGGGAGCTGTTCTCCTCGGTGGACTACCTTCAGGCGCAGCAGGTTCGGCGCCAACTCAAGAACGACTTCGGAGCGGCCCTGTCCGAAGTCGATGTGCTGATCGCCCCGACCCTGCCGGTGATGGCTCCGGACATCGGATCGTCCGAGGCCGACCTCAATGGAACGAAGGTCGATCTCATCGACTCGTTCATCCGGTTCACCGGCCCGAGCAACCTGACCGGCCTGCCCGCGATGTCCGTTCCGGTGGGCTTCAACGGTGATCTGCCCGTCGGCCTCCAGATCATCGGTCGGGCCTTCGACGAGCGCACTGTGCTCAACGTCGGTAAGGCGATCGAAGCCGGCGGACCGATGGGGGATCGGACTCCTCCCGTGCTCCTCTGAGCCTGCACGACCCACTGCACCTGCTCGACCCGGATATCCGGCCTGCCGATGCCTTCCGGCACGGCACCCGGCCGTCCGGTTCGAGTGGGTGTTTCCTCTCCTCATCGAAGGGATGTCACATGGTCCCCGTGGCACTGTTGTTCGTCGGGGCGGTGCTCCTGGTCAACGGATTGGTCTTCCTCGACAGGGTCACTCCGCGATCGGCCGTGGCAATCAATCTCCTCACCGGCGCCCTGTTGGTCGGTACGGCACTCGTGCTGCTCCTACCCTCGGACAGTGCCTCGTCCGACGGGCTGGCGTCGGCGGTGGCGGCCGGAGGGT
Source organism: Rhodococcus sp. R1101 (assembly GCF_000278445.1). NCBI lineage: Bacteria > Bacillati > Actinomycetota > Actinomycetes > Mycobacteriales > Nocardiaceae > Rhodococcus > Rhodococcus sp. R1101. Next base: position 4,930 of record NZ_AJVB01000076.1, on the reverse strand, counting down.
TCGCATTGTTCGGCTTCACCTACCTCACGGTCGCGATCAACTCGCTCTCGAACGCTCCCGGCGCCGGCCTCGGCTGGTACTGCGGTTGGGCCGGGGCGGTCGCCCTCTTCCTGTCGATGGTGCATTTCGTTCAGCTCGGGGACGCTCGTCTCGCCTGGCTGTGGCTGGCATGGGCCGTTCTGTTCGCCGCCTTCTTCCTCGCCCTGACCACCCCCGCAGCGGAATGGGCCGGCAAGGCGACGGGAATGCTCACAGTCATGCAGTCGCTGTCCACTGCGAGCATCCCCGCTGCGCTGATGCTTACCGGGAAGTGGGACGACACGCCGGTACTTGCCGTCGCTGTCACGCAGATCGTCGTCGTCATCGTCTACGTTCTCCACGTCGCCGATGCTCGGCGCCGCTATCGATCGACCACCACCCGCGACCGCGCGTCCGTGACGACGACCTGACAATCTACAGTGGAGGACCCATGCGATCAGTGGCCCTGTCGGCCGTACTGATCGGAATGCTGATCGCATACGCACTGTTTGCGCCGCGGGTTCAGATGGTCGACCTGGTCGGCCGTCTGGGCCCGATCATGCTGTTCCTCGCCACCATTTCGGTCGTGATCAACCTTGCTGCCAGGGCGGGGGTGTTCCACCGGGTCGCCGCAATCGCGGCCAGAGGACGCGCCGCCAGCGGACCGGGGCTATGGATTCTGGTGGTGCTGCTGTCTGTGGTGTCCACGATCTTTCTTTCCCTCGACACCACCGCCGTTCTCGTGACACCCCTGGTATTGGCGCTCGCCGGGCGGGCCGGCAACGATCCGATACCGCTGGCACTGACCGTGGTGTGGATCGCCAACACCGGATCGCTCCTACTTCCGGTGTCCAATCTGACGAATCTGCTGGCGATGGAGACGGGACTGTTCGACGAGACGAGTCACTACGTGAAAGTCGCCGCGATGCCTGCAGCCGTATCGCTCGCGGTAACAGTGGGATTCGTTTGGATGGTGTTCCGCAGGCGCATACGCACACCCACCGGAACCCCGGTAGCGTCGCGCGAGCCCGGCACACCGGCTTCATCGCACCCGCTGCTTCCCTTGGCCGGGATCGTCATGGTGATACTGCTGCCGCTGCTCGCGACGTCGATCCCCTTCTGGTGGTCGACGTCGGCGGCGGCCATGGTGCTCGTGACAGCCTTCGCGGTCACCGACCGATCGGCTCTGCGCCCGACCTTGATCCCGTGGACAGCCCTGGCTCTCGCCATCGGCCTGACCGTTGCGGTTCAGGTCGTTCATTCCCTCGGCGTCGAACAGCTTGTTCGTGCGGCGTTCGCGCACGTGGAGGGCGACTCCGTCGGCACGCTGTTCGTGTCGGCCGCAACAGGAGCGGTGCTGAGCAACCTGATCAACAACATTCCGGCCTACTTGCTTCTCGAGCCTGCGGCCGCGTCCGGTGCAGCCCTGATCGCTCTGCTCATCGGCTCGAATGCCGGGCCGATCGTGACACCGTGGGCCTCTCTGGCCACGCTGCTGTGGGCAGATCAGTTGCGCCGAGCCGGCCACATCGTCCCCTGGCGGCAGTTCGCCGCCCTGGGGATACCACTGGCGATCGGTGCAATCACGGTGTCCGTGGCCGCGTTGTCGTTGTCCCAGCGGTGATCCGGCCGCGTATACACGCTGGTCAGAGAGCAGCAACTACCTCGAAATCCAAACCGTTCGCTTGCGCGAGATAGATCTGCTGCCGCGCTTGGTTCCCCTCGAATCTAACGACGCCGCGAGGACTGTCGAACTCCAACCCGTCGATCCGGGCATCACAGCGGGTCGGATCCAATCCTCCGGCTCGGCGTGCAAGATGGCTGAGAGCGTAGATCCCCTGATAACAGGACTCTGCCATGTTGTTCAGAGCGGGAGCCTCGTAGCCGTTGGCGTTCACGTAACTGCCGACGAACTGCAGAGAGGATTCGGTGTTCAAGGCGCGGAAATAGGCTGCGGATGCGAACAGATTCTCGGTCGTCTCGGCGCCGCCGGCCAGGAGCATGTTCTCTTCCATCAGGGGACTGAACCGGAGCATGCGGTGATGGAGGTCGCGGGCAGCGAAATTTCGGTGGAAGTCCACGGCGTCCTGGCCGACCAGAAGTGTCAACACCGCCTGGCATCTGCTCTCCGCAGCCATCACGGGCAGTTGCGGGTCATCGGCCCGGCCCATCGGAACGAACGACGAACCGACTATGTCCACCCCGAGCGCAGCAGCGAAGTGTCCGATCAGTTGATACGTACGCAACGGCCAAATATAGTCGGCGCCGACGACGTACCACGACCGCACACCGTGGTGATCGCGCAGCCACCGCATCGCCGGATAGATCTGTTGTTCGGGAGATTCTCCCGAACAGTAGACGTTGGAACTGACCTCGCCTCCCTCGTAGAGCGAGGTGTACACATACGGGACCCGACCACGAACGACGGGCGCGAGATGTCTTCGGATCGAGGAGATGTGCCATCCGCTGATCGCATCGAGGGCGCCGGCATCGAGCAGGTCGGACACCTCGGCTGTGACCGCGCGGGGGTCGCGACCGCCATCGATGAACTCGAGCTGAATTTCACGGCCGCCGAACCCGGCTCCCGCATTGAGTTCGCGTCGAGCCAATTCGCTGACGGCCATGCACGAAGGTCCGAAGATACCGCCTGGGCCTTGCAGCGGGATCACCATGCCGACCCGGTAGATCTCCGACCGGCGGTGTGGCGCGGATGCCAACATCGGATCCTCTCGGGTAATGTCGGCGGAGGTGCATCGGTTCATCGTCCCGCCACTCGTACAGATCGAAGGGCTGAAAAGGCAGGAGACTCACGTGGCTCCCCGAAACTCCGATCGGCTGGCGACCCGAGCAACGGCGATTTCCGGCGATATCGCTACCATCGACTCTCCTTCAGCGGTCGTTGCGCTACTGCAGGCTACCAAAGCCATTGTGTCCTCGCTCACGTCGATCGGCTCCGAATTCGATTTGACCTGCGATGATGTGCTCGTGCTCGATGCGCTCGCACGCCACGGAAGCGCATCGATGGCCGAGCTGTCGTCGCATACCGCCATATCAGGAGCCACCCTCACCCGGTCCGTCGACAGGCTGGTCTCCCGGACACTGGTCTACCGTGAGGTGAGCGCCGAAGATCGGCGCCGGGTCGAAGTTCACCTCAGCACCCGCGGAGTCGAAACCCACCGAGCACTGGAAGCACAACTCGCCGAACTCGATGCAAGAGCCGACCGAATTTGCAGGACTCCGAGTCGGGCGTGAACCGAGCCGAACTCGTGTTCGTTTCGGCGAGTCGAGGTGAACCCGGTGTCGCCCTCGAGATGCAAAACGTCGCAACGATTGCGTGACCATGTACGTTCCTGGTCGCTCGGTCACGCTTGACCGTGTGGTGCCGACCTGGGAACTATCGAGACCGCGTGCCGCGTCCGGTCGCGGTGCGCGCCGACCACAGGGCAGCGCTCGATGCTGCGATGCTGGTGGCTACCATGCCGCTGTCGTGCACCACGCTTATCGCCGACCGTCTACGCTTACTTCTTCTCTCCTTCGATTCCGGACGGATTGCCGCCGAGAACATCGGCCGCCGAGTCGACCATGTAGTCGGTGCCTAGGGACATGTTGCGGATCTGGCAGTGTTGCTCGCCGCGCTCTTCTGCGGTGAGGATCCGCAGTACTCGGCGCGGGCTGTTCATGCATCCGTCGTACGTCTTGTGCGCCTTTTTCCGCAGGCACCTGCACATCACCGTCCCCGTGTACCGCGAGGATGGGAACAGTGATCTTCTCGGTGACACCGTTGAGACTGAAACGGTCGGTGACCTCTAGCATTTCCTCCACGGAATCTCGACCGACGGGCATGGGCGCACTCGCCGACGTTGTGTCCGGCACGATCGTCCTGCTCGGCCCCTCGGGCGCGGGCAAGTCCACCCTCGGCAACCATCTGCTGGATCAGGACCTCCTCACAACCGGGGCAGTGCGCGTGAGCGACGGCAAGGGTCGCCGCACTACCGCATCGCAACCCGCTGGCCCCCGACAAATTCGCCACCCTCGGACAGGCACTCCACCTCACCCCCGGGCACGAGTGCTCGACCTCGCCAGCGGCTCGGGCGAGACGCTCTGTACGTGGGCCCGTGATCTGGGATTCACAGGCACGGGCGTGGACATCAGCACGCTCTTCACCGAGCAGGCCCGCGCCCGCGCTGTCAAACTCGGTGTTGCCGACCGCGTGGAGTTCGTCCACGGTGACGCCTCCGGGTCACGTCGCGGACGAGACGGTCGGTCTCGCCGCGTGCATCGGCGCCACGTGGATCGGTAACGGAGTGGCCGGGACCGCCGAGTTGCTCGCCCGCAGCCTCGGTCCCGGCGGGACGATGTTGATCGGCGAGCCCTACTAGCTGTACCCCGCCATCAGGTTGGTGCCAGTCGGCTGACCGGTGGTAGTCCTCCGAGTGCGCTGTGACGGCGTCGAGTGTTGTAGTACTCGAGCCAGGGTGCAAGAGCAGCGGTCGGTTCGGCGTTGGACGTGAACACCTGCCAGTAGGCCCATTCGCTCTGCAGGGGGCGGTTCAGACGTTCGACCTTGCCGTTCTGTCAAGGGCAGTGGGGTTTGATGAAGCGCTGCCGGATGCCGCGCTCGGCGCACACGGTGCGCAGCGAGTACCGGTAGGCCCACGCGTTGTCGGTCATCAACCGTTCGATCCGGGTGATGCCGTGGCCGGCGAAGTAGTCGATCGCGCGGATCAGGAAACCTGCACAGGTGGCACCCTTTTCGTCCGGGAGGATCTCCGAGTACGCGAGTCGGGAGTGATCGTTGACGAGCGAGTGCACATAATCGAAGCCCACCTTCGTCGTGCGGTTGCGGGGCCGGTTCTGTCGACCGTGAGCCCGCCAGCCGCCGCCGTCGGGGATCCGACCGAGCTTTTTGACG
>NZ_AJVB01000075.1:0-12292 GCF_000278445.1 Rhodococcus sp. R1101 | reverse complement strand
GAAGAGCAGCACCGTCTGGCTCACCCTCGCGGTGGCCGTCATCGGCTTCGGTGGCGTGTTCGCCGTGTACACCTACATCAGCACGACGCTGACCGACGTCGCCGGAGTGTCGAGATCGCTCGTGCCGGTCGCGCTGATGCTCTTCGGAGTGGGCATGGTCGTCGGCAACGCCGTCGGCGGCCGTGTCGCCGACCGCGGGGTGATCCCCGGCGTCTTCGCGTCGATCACCTCGCTCGCGGTGCTGCTCGCGCTGTTCGTCGCCGCAGCCCACAACCCCTGGACCGCCTTCGTGATGGTCTTCGGTCTGGGTGTCGGATGTGCCGCGGTGGGTCCGGCCCTGCAGGTGCGGTTGATGGATGTCGCGGAGGACGCCCAGACGCTCGCGGCGTCGCTCCACCACGCGGCGTTCAACCTCGCCAACGCGTTCGGGGCGTGGATCGGCGGGGTCGTGATCGCCGCCGGATTCGGCTACACCGCTCCCGCCGCGGTCGGCGTGCTGCTGGCCCTGGCCGGCGTCGCCGTGTTCGCGGTCTCGGTGTGGCGACATGATTGGATACGGAAGTGACCGATCCCAGCATTCCGACCCCGTCCGATCCTTTCTTCACCGTCGGAGCGCGTCTCGACAACGGACTCGGCCGCACCGGCACGATCCACACCCCGCACGGGGACATCCGGACGCCGGCGTTCGTCCCGGTGGGCACGAAGGCGACCGTCAAGGCGGTGCTGCCCGAGACGATGGCCGAGCTCGGCTCCCAGGCGCTGCTCGCCAACGCCTACCACCTCTATCTGCAACCCGGTTCCGACATCGTCGACGAGGCCGGCGGGCTGGGACAGTTCATGAACTGGCCCGGCCCGACCTTCACCGACAGCGGCGGTTTCCAGGTCATGTCGCTCGGTGCCGGTTTCAAGAAGGTCATCGCGATGGAGTCCGTGGGCGTCCAGAACGACGAAGTCATCGCCAAGGGCAAGGAACGGCTCGCGCACGTCGACGACGACGGGGTGACCTTCAAATCGCACCTCGACGGGTCGCGGCACCGGTTCACCCCCGAGGTGTCGATGCGTATCCAGCACGAACTCGGTGCCGACATCATGTTCGCCTTCGACGAACTCACGACACTGATGAACACGCGCGGCTATCAGGAACGCTCGCTCGAACGCACCCAGGCGTGGGCGGTGCGGTGCATCGCCGAGCACGAGAAGCTCACCGCCGATCGTGCCCACCGTCCCTATCAGGCGTTGTTCGGGGTCGTGCAGGGCGCGCAGTACGAGGACCTGCGCCGACAGGCCTGCCGGGGCCTCGAATCCATCGTCGGTGAGACCGGCCGCGGGTTCGACGGCTACGGCATCGGCGGTGCGCTCGAGAAGCACAACCTCGGCACGATCGTGCGCTGGTGCACCGAGGAACTGCCCGAGCACAAGCCGCGGCACCTGCTGGGCATCAGCGAACCCGACGACGTGTTCGTCGCCGTCGAGCACGGTGTCGACACCTTCGACTGCGTCAATCCTTCGCGCGTCGCGCGCAACGCCGCGATCTACCACCCGGACGGCCGGTTCAACATCAACACGAGTCGCCACCGGCGCGACTTCACGCCGATCGACGAGAACTGCGACTGCTACACCTGCCGGAACTACACGCGCGCGTACATCCACCACCTGTTCAAGGCGAAGGAGATGCTCGCCTCGACGTTGTGCACGATCCACAACGAGCGGTTCACGGTGCGGCTCGTCGACGACATCCGGACGAGCATCGAGAACGGCACCTTCGCCGAGTTCAAGACCGAGACCCTGGGCCGGTTCTACGCGAGCCGGCGTCAGGAGGCCTGAGTCATCGGGCGTGACCCGTCACGCGTAGGACGGTTCGCGCTTCTTGACGTACGCGATCGCGCGGTAGGTCACCGGAAGCACGATGATCTCGACCAGCGTCTTCCACAGGAACCCGACGACCACGAAGTTGACGAAATCGCCCCAGGTCGTGATGCCGATGACGCCCGCGGCGATCGAGCAGAAGATCAGCGTGTCGGCGAACTCGCCGACGACGGTCGATCCGATCAGACGCGCCCACAGGTACTTCTCCCGCGTGCGCTCCTTGATCAGGACCAGGACGTACGAGTTGAGCAGCTGCCCGACCGCGTATCCGGCGAGTCCGGCGATCAACATCCGGGGCACCACCCCGAGCACGTTCTCGAAGGATTCCTGCCCGGCATAGAAGTCGGCGGGCGGAAGCTGCTGCGTGAGCCAGAAGCACAGCGCGGACAGCGCGACCGCCCCGAATCCGTAGAACACCGCGCGGCGGGTGGCTGCGAAGCCGTACACCTCGCTGAGTACGTCGCCGAGGATGTAGGCGAGGGGGAACAGGAAGAATCCGCCGTCGGTGATGATCGGCAGGATCTGCAGCGGACCGAACCCGAGCTCGGAGTCGGTGAAGAAGGCGATGCCCTTCGTCGCGGAGATGTTGGAGATCATCAGCACCGCGGTGAACAGCACGACGATTCCCGTGTACGGGCTGCGGCTCACGCGTGCGAAGGCGGCGTGGTCGAAGAGGGCGGGGGAGGTGTTCGGTCCGTGCTCGGTCACCCGGACATCCAAGCATCACCACGTGCCGATCACGAACTTGCGGACCGTCTGTACGTGCGCGAACACCCCAAATGTGACGAACGGGCCCCGTCCGCTCGAGGACGGGGCCCGTGACACGCGTGAGATCAGGACTTGCGGACCTGGGTGCCGCCGGCGAACTTGTCGTGGAAGCCCTGCTTGTTGCCGTCCTGCTCGATGGTGACCGCGATACCGATGTACGCGGCGAACGACAGCAGACCGGCGAGGAGGCCGAGCAGCGGGATGCCGGTGAGGATCTGCAGCGCGACGAAGGCGTTGCGCTTGGCGGCCTGCTCGAGGGTGGGGTTACCGCCCGCGGGACCGACGACCGACAGTCCGAGGAGCCTCTTGCCGACGGTCGCGCCCTGGGTGGACTCCATGTAGGTCCAGTAGCCGAAGGCGACGACACCGCTGACGACCGTCATGAAGAAGTTCACGAAGCCGCTTCCTCCGCTCGCGAGGAGCATGACCACGCTCAGGATCCCCATGGGGATACCGACGATGAGGCCGTCGATGATGCGGGCGCCGAAACGCGGCAACAGCTGCCCCGGGGTGCCGGTGCCGAAGTTCGGTCCGGGGAATCCCGGCCCTCCACCGAACTGGTCGCCCGCCGGTGCCCCGTACTGAGGTGCCCCGTACTGAGGTGCGCCGTTCTGGGGTGTTCCGTACTGGGGTGCGCCGTACTGAGGTGCTCCGTATTGCGGGGCCCCGTTCTGGGGCGCACCGTACTGCGGGAACTGCTGGGTGTAGTCGGACGGTGTGCCACCGTACGAGGGGGAACCGCCACCGGGGTATCCACCCGGAACGTGGGGGTCCTGCGGAGGTGGTGGGTATCCGCCTGTCGTCAAAATGTCTCCCTTGTCGCGATCGGCATGGCAACGCGCCACGGTACAGCGTGCCGTGGCGCGTCGGTAGATGCCTCGGGGGGGTGCGACGGGAGGGCGCCGTCGAGCCGGGTCAGGCCGCTACGGGACCACCCGTGGTGACCCGGTAGGCGTACGTGACGGCGATGATCGACACCGGCACCGTGACCAGCAGGCCGATCAGGCACAGCAGAGCACCGAGAAGGTTGAGGCCGAACAGTGCGAGTGCGAGCAGGAACAACGTTCCCGCATTCGATTTCACGGCGTTGATACTCGACTTGATCGCGGTGACCGCGTCCTGGTTGCGATCGATGACGAACTGCATCGTCCACCACGCGAAGAACGCGAACACCAGGCCCGGAATGATGCACAGCACGAGACCGATCGTCGTGCCGATGCCCACGAGCAGGCCCGCGACGATGACCGCGGCGATCGGGCCGATCTGCAGGAACGTGCCGAATGCGGGCCGTTGCCCGTCCGTTTCGGCCAGTGCACCGCGCACGAAAGCGGCCTGGATCAGGTAACCGACGATCGCGGAGACGATGCTGCCGACGATGCTCAGGGCGGAGAACTCGGTCGTGTCGCCGGTGAAATCGAATCCGTTGAAGATGCCGCTGATCAGGCCCTGGATGACGAACGCGACGAGCATGAAGATGATCCACACGCCCGCGTTGCCGCTGAACTTGGACCAGCCGTAGGAGATCGCGTCGCCGACACTCAACTGGTTCGGGGGTGGCCCACCGAAGTTCCCGGCGCCGTACGCGCCCGGCGGAGGCGGATAATTGCCACCCGACGGCGGGGGCGGATAATTCCCCGGCGGCGGGTAGGACCCACCCGGCGGTGGGTAGTTGCCACCCGAGGGTGGGGGATAGTTCCCCGGCGGCGGGTAGTTACCGGGCGGCGGATAGTTCCCACCCGGCGGGGGAGTGCCACCGCCCGACGGCGGCGGATAGCCGCCGGGCGGCGGATAACCACCCGGCTTCTGCGGATCCTGATTCGGGTCGTAACCACCGGTGGTCATCGCTGCCTCTCGTCTCCGGGTTCGGACACTTCCGAGAGAGTACGTACATCACACGGGATCTGCATCCGCTATGTCCGCGTCGTGTCCTGTCGGATGCCTTTCCCCGCCGGCGTGAAGACCCACGGATCACGGGGAAGTCGCACGGGATTCCAGCGGTCCAGCAACAGTTCCGGCGACACGGGCTCGCCGGGGTCCGCAAGACGCAGCGACACGGCGATCGTGCCCAGTACGTCGGCGGCCGTGTGGCCGAGCGCGAGCTGATCGCCCAGCGTCACCGCACCGTCCCTCTTGGCCAGTCGCTTGCCCTCCTCGTTGAGCGCGAGCGGCACGTGCGCGTAGACGGGCTCCGGCAATCCGAGCAGGTGTGCGAGACAGGCCTGCCGGGGAGCGGAGGTGAGCAGGTCGTCGCCGCGCACCACCTGGTCGATGCCCTGGTCGGCGTCGTCCACCACCACGGCGAGGTTGTAGGCAGGGGTTCCGTCGTTGCGGCGCAGGACGAGATCGTCGACGATGCCCGTGAAATCACCGTGCAGCAGGTCGTGGACCGTGAACCATTCCTCGGACGCCCGCAACCGGATCGCGGGGGCGCGGCCGGAGGCCCGGCGTTCGGCGCGCTGCTCGTCGGTGAGGCTGCGGCAGGTGCCCGGATAGGCGCCCGCAGGAGCGTGGGGCGCGGAGGTGGCCTCGAGGATCTCGCGTCGGGTGCAGTAACACTCGTAGGTCAGGCCGGCCTGTTCGAGCCGCGCGATCGCCTCGTCGTACAGACGCAGGCGACGGGATTGGTGGACCACCCGGCCGTCCCAGTCGAGGCCGATCGCCGCGAGGTCCGCGAGTTGACGTTGCTCCGCACCGGGACGCACCCGGTCGAGATCCTCGACGCGTATCAGGAACCGGCGGTTCGTCGACCGCGCGAACAACCACGCCAGGACGGCAGTGCGCAGGTTGCCGAGGTGCAGGTCGCCCGAGGGGCTCGGTGCGAAGCGGCCCGCCCCTGCCTCGTCCTCGCCCGAAAATGACACCCGTGCACTCTAGCGAGCGACACCCAGGAGCACCGCTCGCTGGGCATGGGCGACCTCCCGGATCGCCGCGACCGCCGCCGCGACCTCCGGCCGGCGCAACGTCTCCGAGCGTGCGACGAGCCAGTAGACCAGGCGTGCCTCGACCTCGCCGGGCAGGATCCGGACGAGGTCGGGGTGCCGGTCGGCCATGAAGCACGGCAGCAGACCGAGGCCTCCTGCAGCACGGGTCGCCTCGACGTGCACGAACACGTTCGTCGAGCTGATCGAATCCTGCATGTCGGGGGCGATGCGTCGCGCCACATCGAGGTCGTCGACCTGCAGCATCGAGTCGATGAAGTACACGAGGGTGTGTTCGCGCAGGTCGCGGACCGACGACGGGGAGCCGTGCGCGGCGAGATAGTCGCGCGAGGCGTACAGACCCAGGGTGTAGTCGGCGAGACGGTGTGCTTCGGCGCGGTGCACCTGCGGCCGTCCCACGACCACCTCGACGTCCATTCCGGATCGTTGCTGCGAGGCGCGACGGGTGGTGGCGACGATCTCGACGGAGATACCCGGGTGGCGTTGCCGGACGAGCGCGCCGGCCGGGGCTGCGATGTACGCGCTGAAACCGTCGGTGGCGGAGATGCGCACGACGCCTTCGAGTCGGCGCTCGCCGCTCGGGTTCCGCAGTCGCCCGACCGCGGCCTCGATGCGTTCGGCGGCGTCGAGGGCCTCGCGGCCGAGATCGGTCAGTTCCCAGCCTGCCGCCGACCGGGTGAGCACACGACCGCCGAGGCTTCGCTCCAGCGCAGCGATCCGGCGGGAGATCGTCGTGTGATTGACGCCCAGGTCGTCGGCAGCGCTGGTGAACCTTCCGCTGCGCCCGACGGCGAGCAGGACCAGGAGGTCATCGGCCGAGGGCACGCTCATATGTGCAGTTTCGCAGATCGTGTCTGCAAATCGCGTCATTGTGAATGCATATGTGCGTATCGATACTCGGCATATGCGTGTGGAAGTGTTCCCCGTCACAGATCGTCCCCGGAGGGTGCAGCAATGAGCGTCGAACAGGCACGAACGGATGGGCCGGAGAGTTCACCGTCGGCATTGCGGAGGGTCGTCGGTGCGTCCATGGCGGGCACCGTCGTCGAGTGGTACGAGTTCTTCCTCTACGGCACCGCCGCCACCCTCGTCTTCGCCAAGGTCTTCTTCCCCGACGGCGGCAACGAACTCGACGCGATCATCGCGGCGTTCGTCACCTATGCGGTGGGCTTCGTCGCGCGGCCGCTCGGCGGAATCGTCTTCGGCCACTTCGGCGACCGGTTCGGGCGCAAGCAACTGCTGCAGACCAGCATCATCATGGTCGGCGTCGCGACCTTCCTCATGGGCTGCCTGCCGACCTTCGGTGCCATCGGCTACTGGGCCCCGGCGCTGCTCGTGACGCTCCGGTTCATCCAGGGCTTCGCAGTCGGCGGTGAGTGGGGCGGCGCAGTGCTGCTGGTCGCCGAACACAGCCCTGACCGGTCGCGCGGGTTCTGGGCCTCCTGGCCGCAGGCCGGCGTGCCGATGGGCAACCTCCTCGCGACGATCGTCCTGCTCGTCCTCACCACGACGCTGCCCGAGTCGGCCTTCCTGTCATGGGGCTGGCGCGTCGCGTTCTGGCTCTCCGCCGTCATCGTCCTGATCGGTTACTACATCCGCACCAAGGTCACCGACGCCCCGATCTTTCTCGAGGCGCAGCAGGAGGCCGAGCAGCTGAAGGAGACGTCGTTCAACGTCTTCGAGGTGCTCAAGCGTTACCCGCGTGGCGTCTTCACGGCCATGGGCCTGCGGTTCGCCGAGAACGTCATGTACTACCTCGTCGTCACCTTCTCGATCACCTACCTGAAGGTCGTCGTCGGTGCCGACACCAGCCACATCCTGTGGTGGATGCTCGCCGCCCACGCCGTGCACTTCGTGGTCATCCCGGTGGTCGGACGCCTGTCGGACATCCTGGGACGCCGCCCCGTCTACATGATCGGTGCCGTCACCGCCGGTGCCTGGGGCTTCCTCGCCTTCCCGATGATGGACACGGGCAACAGCGCGTGGATCGTCTCGGCGATCGTCATCGGACTCGTCTTCCACTCGTTCATGTACGCCGGGCAGCCCGCGATCATGGCGGAGATGTTCCCGACCCGTATGCGGTACTCGGGCGTCTCGCTCGGCTACCAGGTCACCTCGATCGTCGCCGGGTCGCTCGCCCCGATCATCGCGGCGAGTCTGCTCAGCCGCTTCGATTCGTCGGTCCCGATCTCCTTCTATCTGCTCGGCTCGTCGCTGATCACGATCGTCGCGGTGATCGTGGCCCGTGAGACGAAAGGCATCTCGCTACGCGACATCGACGCCGCGGATGCGGAGACGGTGGCGCAGGAGAAGGCCGTCGGCGAGAACACCAGGATCTCGGCATGAGGGCGCGCACCGCACTCGTGACGGGCGGAGCCGGCGGGATCGGAGCGGCCTGCGCCCGCGCCCTCGCCCGGCAGGGAGTCCGGGTGACCGTCGCGGACGTCGACGAGGTCGCCGCGAAGACGCTCGCCCACGAGATCGGGGGAGAGGCGTGGGGGGTCGACCTGCTCGACACGGACGGCCTCGACGGTCTCCGCCTCGACGTCGACATCCTCGTCAACAATGCCGGCATCCAGGTGGTGCGGCCGGTGGAGGAGTTCGCTCTCGCCGACTTCCGCCGCATCCAGACCCTCATGGTCGAGGCGCCCTTCCTGCTCGTGAAGGCCGCACTGCCCGGCATGTACGACCGGGGTTTCGGCCGGATCGTCAACATCTCGTCGGTCCACGGCCTGCGGGCGTCGGCCTTCAAGGCGGGGTACGTCACCGCCAAGCACGGCCTCGAGGGCTTCTCCAAGGTGGTCGCGCTCGAGGGCGGTCCGCGCGGGGTGACGAGCAACTGCGTCAATCCGGGTTACGTCCGCACCCCGCTGGTGGAGAAGCAGATCTCGGAACAGGCTCGTGCACACGATATCCCGGAGGATCGCGTGCTCTCCGAGGTGCTGCTCACCGATCAGGCGGTGGCCCGGCTGGTCGAGCCGGACGAGGTGGCCTCGCTCGTGTCGTGGCTGGCCTCCGACGAGGCCGGGATGGTCACCGGCGCGTCGTACACGATGGACGGCGGCTGGTCGGCCCACTGACCGCGTGGCGGTCGGTCGTTTACCGACCGCGTGGCGGTCGGTCGTTTACCGACCGCGTGGCGGTCGGTCGTTTACCGACCCGCTGCGCGACCGTATTCCCGACCCGCGTCCCGGATTCCGGGGCGCGGGTCAGTGCGCGTCGGCGCCGTCGAGGACGAGCTGGACCTGGGCGTGCAGAGCGTGGGTCAGATACTCGCGCGGGTAGAGATCGGGGCCGGCCGCCGCGTCGAGCGCGAGCCCGTTCGCAGCCGAGAGCAGCAGGGCGGCCCGGGTCTCCGGATCCGGTGTACCCGCGCGGATCAATACGCGCGCTATGCCCGTGCGGATCGTGAACAGGGTGGCGGTGCGGATGGCGCTCAGCGTGGGGGAGGTGATCGCCCGCACGGCGAACGCCGACATCACGTGGACCTCGCTGCCGCGTTCCTCGTCGAGCGGGAGCAGCTGGCTCAGCGCGGAGAACAGGGTGCGCGCCGGATCGATGTCGGGATCGACGTTCGTCAACCGGTTCAGCACCCGGTCCGAGAGGGTGCGGAACGAGTACGCGAGCATCTCGTCCTTGGTCGGGAAATGGTGTTGCACTGCCCCGATCGAGACCCCTGCCTCGTTGGCCACCTCCCGCACGCTCGCCGCGTCGAGACCGTTGCGCGCGGCCACGTCGAGCAGGGCTGCGGCGAGCCTTGTGGGGCTGGTGGTGACGTAGGGGCGCGTGCGCATGGGGAGCACCGTAACCGAGCTCTCCACCGTACGAACGTACGGGGAGGTGGGAATCACACCCCGCCGGTGAGCTCGTGATCGGAGAGGAAACGGACCGAGAGCGTCAATGCGGCCGCGAATGCCGCTGCGATCCACAGGGCGTGCAGCCCCAGCACCCGGTGGGCGAGCGCGCCGAGAACGGCGCCCGTCACCAGGCCGCCCCACAGACCCAGATAGGGCAGCCAGCTCCAGCGCGGACCACCGAAGAACGCCGCCGCGATCCGCTGTCCGATCTTGACCAGCGCGCCCGTCATGTAGGTGAGCGCAACGGTCGTCTCCCCGTGACGGCGGAACACCGAGTTCTCGGTTCCCATGGCCAGCGTCATCGCGATCACGGCGACCGGCGTCCGGCCTGCGAACACAGCGGCGGCTCCGATCGTCAGCAACACCGTCACCGTCGCGAGGACCGCGGTCTTGCGCGTCCGCCGGTCGCGGTCGGTCAGTTCCGCCACGACGCTGCCGAGGATCACCCCGAGCACGAAGAGCGCGAGCACACCGCCGATGAGGGCCACCGTCTTCCACGTGCCGTCTGCCGTGCCGACCGCGAGACGCGTGGAATTGCCGCTCATGAACGACACGAAGACACCGCCGAGGGTGATGAAACCGAGGGCGTCGATGAACCCTGCGAGAGAGGACAATGCGATCGCGAGTCCCTGCAACTGCCTGCCGTAACCGACCACACGACGATAGTAGGAACCGTGTCGACCGGGACGACGTCGGCAGCAGCTACCGAGACACTTACGTGCTGTAACGACCGGGTGCCGTGGACGCGATGGACAAGGCGGAGCCGTCCGGCACCGTCGTTCTCAGGAGTTCTCCCGATGTCCTTGCCCCGCTTGTCGTCCCGGCTGCCCCTTCTCGTCGTCGCGACGGTCGCGGGTCTGACCCTCTCCGGTTGCGACTCGACCGTCGAAGACACCACCGTCACGCCGGCGGCGACCTCCGAACAATCCCCGGCACCGAGTTCGGAGACCTCCACGACGACGCCGTCCGGCACGACACGTCCCACGTCCGCGAGCACCCCGAGCCCCGCTGACCGGGGCCCGGCCGTCCCGGCGGCCTCGTCGGATGCCCTGGCCCGGCTGGCGACCCTGCCGATCAAGGGCCGCGCACCCAAGACCGGCTACAGCCGCGACCTGTTCGGTCAGGCGTGGAGCGACGACGTGTCGGTGGAGTTCGGGCGCAACGGCTGCGACACCCGCAACGACATCCTGCGACGCGACCTCGTCGACATCGTCTACAAGTCCGGCACCCGCGACTGCGTCGTGGCGTCGGGAACCCTGAACGACGTGTACACCGGGACGACGATCGCGTTCACGCGCGGACAGGACACCTCCACCGCGGTGCAGATCGACCACGTCGTCGCGCTGTCCGATGCGTGGCAGAAGGGCGCGCAGCAACTCGACGCAGGTACCCGGGCCGATTTCGCCAACGATCCGCGCAATCTCCAGGCGGTGGACGGGCCGACCAACCAGCAGAAGAGCGACGGCGACGCCGCCACCTGGCTACCGCCGAACCGCGCCTACCGCTGCACGTACGTCGCGCGGCAGATCGAGGTCAAGGCGATCTACGGGTTGTGGGTGACGCAGGCCGAGCACGATGCGATGGCGCGGGTCCTCACCGAATGCGGAGGAGGAATTCCTGCCGGCGCAGCGCCCGCCGTCGTGCCCACGACCACGACGGCCCCTGCACCTGCACCGGCACCCGCCCCTGCTCCGGCACCTGCCCCGGCACCCGCTCCCGCAGAGCCCGCACCGGTGGCGCCTGCGCAGCCCGCCGCTCCGGCGAGCGTGTACTTCGAGAACTGTTCGGCTGCCCGGGCCGCAGGAGCGGCGCCGCTGTACGCGGGGCAGCCCGGCTACCGCGCGAAGATGGACCGCGACGGCGACGGCGTGGCCTGCGAGTAGCGCACCGCAGCGTCTGCGAGTAGCGCACCGCCGCGATCTCCCGATCAGCTGAAGCGGTCGGTGAGATTGCGGCGCATGCGGTGGAGATCGCGGAGTTGGGCGGCCAGCCGCTCGACCTCCGCGTCGAACCGGCGCGCCCGGTCCACGGCGCCCACCCGATGCTCGGCACGGGCCTTCTGCCCGGTCCTCTCGATGGTCGTGGACAGCTCGTCGATCTCGCGGTCCAACATCTCCACCCAGACCGAAGCCTGCTCGTGGTCGGCGTCGCCGGAGAGCGGGAAATTGTCGTCCGCGGTCACGAGACGCATCGTGCCCGAGATCGGCCGGGCACGCGAACACAGGGGGTGAAAAAACAGAAACCCCGTGGGACGCTGTGCGTCCCACGGGGTTCCGTGGCGGAGGATAGGGGATTTGAACCCCTGAGGGCGTTAACCCAACCCGCGTTCCAGGCGAGCGCCATAGGCCACTAGGCGAATCCTCCGTGGGGAAGCATACCGAATGGTGACCCCAAGTTGCCAAACGGGCACGTCGCACCCGGAATCCGAGGGCTCTGCGGGGGCTGGTTCGCCGCGGGGCACACGTTCCTCTACACTTGCCGATGGATCCCGCGCGGCGCGCATCCTGTGAACTCCCCCAGGGCCGGAAGGCAGCAAGGGTCAACGGGCTCTGCCGGGTGCGCGGGGTCCTCTTAATTTCCGCCGATGCCCGTGTCGCCGTGCACGGTGAAAGGTCCCTCCGCATGCCTACGCAGACCCAGTTCGGGTTGATGAGCCATGAGGAACTCGTTGCAGAGCACGAGCGCCAGTCCGCCAACTACGAACGGTTGAAGTCGGAGAAGCTGACGCTGGACCTGACCCGCGGCAAGCCCTCGCCCGAGCAGCTCGACCTCTCCGCAGAGTTGCTGTCGCTGCCGGGTGCCGACGATTTCCGCGACGGTAACGGCACCGACACCCGTAATTACGGTGGTCTGACGGGCCTG
>NZ_AJVB01000074.1:0-12295 GCF_000278445.1 Rhodococcus sp. R1101 | reverse complement strand
TTCTCGGCGTAACCGCCGCCGGTGAGCAGGGCACAGACCCGGTCGCCGATGTTCCAGCCCGTCACCCCCTCGCCGAGTTCGGAGATCACCCCGGAGCATTCGAGGCCCAGGATGTCGCTCGCCCCGGGCGGCGGCGGATACAGTCCTCGCCGTTGCAGCAGGTCGGCACGGTTGACCGCGGTCGCCGCGACATCGAGAAGTACGTGCCCGGGAGGCAGGTCCGGGTCGGGCCGCTCGGTCCACCGGAGAACTTCTGGACCACCGGGTTCGGTGGCGACGATTGCATACATGTGTTCGACGCTATCGCGTGCGGCGCGGTGAGGGGACGGTCACTCCGGTCGAAACGCGGTCGTCTGCTCGTAGCTACCGAGGGGTAACAACGGACGATCGGCATTACACTCCCCGGCGTGACCAGCGAACGAGACGAACCCAAATGGTTGACCGCGAAGGAGCAGGGGGCCTGGCGTCTCTACGTGGACGGGAACAACCGTCTCATGAGCGCCCTCAGCCGATCTCTCAACGATCGACACGGCTTGTCGCTGGCCGAGTATCGGATCCTGGTGCTGCTCTCCGAAGCCCCCGACGGTGCGCTGCGCATGAGCGATCTCGCCGACGGGGTGCTGTCCTCGCGCAGCCGTCTCACCCATCAGATCCGGCGGATGGAACAAGAGAAGATGGTGGTGCGCAGCTCGTGCCCCGACGACGGTCGCGGCGTGCTCGCCACCATCACCGACGAGGGTCGGCGGCGACTGCGGGAGGCCGCACCCACGCACGTCGACGACGTGCGCACCCACCTCATCGACCTGCTGTCGGAGGACGAACTCGACATGCTGGCGCAGATCTTCGCGCGCGTCGAGCACGCTCTGGCCGATCGCTGACACTGCGAATCGGTTAGGCTCTGGCACGGAAGCGTGGCAGAGCGGCCGAATGCACTCGCCTTGAAAGCGAGCTTGGGTAACACCAACGGGGGTTCGAATCCCTCCGCTTCCGCGCAGGACCGCAGCCCCGGTGGACATCCATTCACCGGGGCTGCGGTCCTTCCGTCTTCGGAACGGCGTCAGCTCGGCCCGGCGAGCACCGCTCGTTCCACGGCCGCGGCCGCCCCGTCGTGCCAGGTTTCGCCGTGGCCGACGAGGACGTTCTTCGCGCCGGTACCGGCGATGGCCGACAGCGAGGCGAGGGCGGTCGTGCTGTCGGCGGTCGCCGCACCCGAAACGATCTGCGGACCGTGCCTGCCCGTGTACGGGTCGAGGGTGACGATCGCGTCGCCGACGATCACGGTGTCGCGATCGGGGAGATGCAGTGCGCAGTGCCCGTAGGTGTGTCCGGGGGTGTGGAGGGGGACAGGGCGACCCGGCAGGTCGAGCGGTTCGGAGTCGTGGAAGAGCGTCACGTCGTCGATGCCGCGCACCCACAGTGCCCCCGCCACGGTCATCCGGGTGAGCACGGGGATGCAGGCGGGATACCGGACCGGATAGAGCAGCCGATTGCGTTCGTGCTGGTAGCGGTAAGGGTGCGCGGCGAGGAACTTCTCGTCGCGATGCGCCCAGACCGGCACGCGCCACCGTTCCCGCAGTCGCTTCGCGGACCCGACGTGGTCGAAGTGGGCGTGCGTGAGGACGACTCCCCGCACCTCGTCGACGCGTCGGCCGAGCCGTGAGATCGCATCCTCGATGCGGCGGGCGGTCGCCGGCAGTCCCGTGTCGACGACGGTCACTCCGTCGTCGTCCTCGATCAGGTAGACGTTGACGTCGGCGTGCGCGAGACGATGTACGCCGGGCGCTACATCCGTGTGGAGCATGACGGCCCCTTCGCTCGTGGGACGTGCGGGTTCAGCTGTGTCCGTCGATCTCGTCGGCGATGAAGGCGGCCCACGACCGCACCTCGTCCTCGCCCGGGGACGGGGAGAAGGACCGGTAGTCGAGTGCCGCGAGTTCGGACACCGGATCCGGTGTGTCCTCACCGTTTTCGTCGCCCACTGCGAACAGCCACACGAGCTGCTGACTCAATGCGGAGGCCCGCGACGACAACAATTCGAGGGTGTCCGGCGAGTATTCACCGGCATCGACCTCACCTCCGAAGACGACGCCCTCGAATTCCTCCGACCTCTCGAGATCCGAGATGTCACCGACGGTGACGTCGATGTCCCGCTCACCGAGCGCATCGGCGACGAGCTGAGCGATCTTCTGGGTCGGACCTTCGGGACTGTCCGTGACGACGAGAACGGTCATTGTGTCTCCAGCATGTTCGACGACTCGGGTTCACTGGTGCGTTCCCGGTCGCCGAGAGGAGGAAACATGGCGCGGTCGTGTCAGTGCGCGCCACCGAGCGCTCGTACTCCGGGTGCCCCCGAGCGGCGGACGAAGTCGGAGTCGGCGAGCCGTTCGTCCGCGCCGAGATCCAGCGACAGGTCGACGGTGCCGGCGAGCCGGTAGGGCTTGCTCTCGATCACGTCTCCGATCGCGCGTCGCAGCCGGGACACCTCGGCCCGGACCGACACGGCATGATCGTCGTCCCCGTAGAGGGCCCGGCTGAGCGCCGCGACCGTCATCCCGACCGGGCTGCGCTCGTGCAGCAACAGCAGGATTTCGGCCTGACGCGCGGTGACGAGAGTGCGCCACGAGTCGCCGTCCCCGAAGACCTCCACGGTCGGCGACGACGACACGTGCAGAATCATCCGCAGTCTCGAGGCCGCCGCCGCCCCGCGTATCAACCAACCGTGCGAAAGACGTTCGGGTACGCACAATCCCATCCCCGGTACGGTCAGGGGACGGGCCTGTCGCGGAACCGCGACCCGTTCGGCGGCGATGCCGGAGGCGTGCGCGACCCAGCCGTCCTCGTCGACGAGCAGTACCGGACCCCGGGTCGACGACAACAGCGGAGCGGCCTCGGTGCGGAGCTTTTCGAGGCGCACCTCGTGCCGTCGCCACAACTGCGATTCGGCGAGCCGGACGGCGGTGTCGACGAGGGCGACGATGGCCGGATGCAGGGTCAGTGCAGGGCCGCTGACGTCGACGATGCCCAGCAGGTCGCCGCGGATCGGGTCGTGGATCGGGGCAGCGGTGCAGTACCAGGGGTGCTGGGTCGTCTCGAAGTGCTCACCCGAGAACAGCTGGACGGGTGCGGCCTCCGCGAGCGCCGTGCCGATGGCATTGGTGCCGACCGTCGCCTCGGTCCACACCGTTCCCTCCTGGAAACCGAGGGCGTCGGCGCGGGAACGGATCGGTGCGGAACCGCTGCGCCAGAGAATCACGCCGTCGGCATCGGTCACCACCAGCAGCAGGTGGGAGGCGTCGGCGACGGGCGTGATGACCTGCTCGAGGTCGCCGATCACCGCGGAGAGGGCGGACGCGCGGCGGCGCCGCTCGACCTCCGCGGCCGGCAGACGGTTGCGCTCGTTGATCCCGGTGGGATCGAGTCCGGCGTCGAGCACGCGCTGCCATGAACGGGACACCAGCGGCCGGGGTCGCATCGGTGACCGGGCGCCGCCGATCACCGCGTCGTGCATCCGCGTCAACTCGCGCGCGTACCGCGACAGGTCGGTGCCGGGCGCGATCGCGCTGAACGTGGTCACGGTCTCCTCTTCGTCGTCGTCCTCGGAGCATAGGGCGCAAATGTGTGATGCGCCACAATCCGGTACCTGTGCAACGTGATGCAACGCTTGCCGGGCGCGGCCACAGGGAGTGTCCTGGATCACATCACCACCGGAAAGGACTCACCATGACCGACACCCTCGACAAGCCCGCGACCTCCGGCACCGCGACTCCCGACGACCGCGTCGACGCCTGGTTGCAGGCGTTCGGCACCGCCCTCGCGCAGCGCGACGTCGACGCCGCTGCCGGCCTGTTCGGCACCGACTCCTTCTGGCGCGATCTGGTCGCTTTCACCTGGAACCTGAAGACCGTCGAGGGACGCGAGGGCGTCTCGGACATGCTGCACGCGCGACTCGCCGAGACCGACCCGAGCGGCTTCCGCACCACCGAACCGGCGACCGACGACGACGGCGTACTCAGCGCCTGGATCGCATTCGAGACCGCGGTCGGCCGCGGAGTCGGTCATCTGCGTCTGAAACGCGACGAGGAGAGCGGCGAGGATCGCGCCTTCACGCTGCTGACCACGATGCAGGAACTGAAGGGATACGAGGAGAACAAGGGCACGCGTCGTCCGCGCGGTACGAAGCACGGCGCGGACAAGCAGCGGGTCACGTGGTCGGAGCAGCGCGAGATCGAGGAACGCGAACTCGGATACACGCGCCGGCCGTACGTCGTGATCATCGGTGGTGGTCAGGGTGGGATCGCGCTCGGCGCCCGCATGCGCCAGCTCGGAGTCCCCGCGATCGTGCTCGACAAGTACGACCGGCCCGGCGACCAGTGGCGCGGCCGCTACAAGTCGCTGTGTCTGCACGACCCCGTCTGGTACGACCACCTGCCGTACCTGCCCTTCCCCGACAACTGGCCGGTCTTCGCACCCAAGGACAAGATCGCGGACTGGCTCGAGATGTACACGAAGGTGATGGAGGTTCCGTACTGGTCGAAGTCGGAGTGCACCTCGGCGAGCTACGACGAGGAGACGGGGGAGTGGACGGTTCACGTCGTGCGCGACGGCGAACCGGTGATCCTCCGGCCGAAGCAGCTCGTCATCGCGACCGGCATGTCGGGTAAGCCGAACATCCCGGACTTCCCGGGGATGGACCTGTTCCGCGGCGAACAGCACCATTCCAGCGCCCATCCCGGCCCCGATGCGTATGCCGGCAAGAAGGTCGTCGTGATCGGCGCCAACAACAGTGCCCACGACATCTGCGGTGCTCTGTGGGAGGTCGGCGCGGACGTCACCATGGTGCAGCGCTCGTCGACGCATATCGTCAGATCCGATTCGCTCATGGATCTCGGCCTCGGCGACCTGTACTCCGAGAGGGCCCTCGCCGCCGGCGTCACGACCCAGAAGGCCGACCTGACCTTCGCGTCCCTGCCGTACCGGATCATGCACGAATTCCAGATCCCGATCTACGAGAAGATCCGCGAGCGCGACGCCGACTTCTACGACCGGCTCGAGAAGGCGGGCTTCCGGCACGACTGGGGCGACGACGGCTCGGGTCTGTTCATGAAGTACCTGCGTCGCGCCTCCGGGTACTACATCGACGTCGGTGCCTCGGAGCTCGTCGCGAACGGCGACATCGCGTTGGCCCACGGCAACGTCCGTGAACTCACCGAAACCTCGGTGATCCTCGAGGACGGCACCGAACTCGACGCCGATCTCGTCGTCTACGCGACCGGCTACGGCTCGATGAACGGCTGGGTCGCCGACCTGATCTCCCAGGAGGTCGCCGACAAGGTGGGCAAGTGCTGGGGTCTGGGCTCCGAGACCACCAAGGACCCCGGTCCGTGGGAGGGCGAGCAGCGCAACATGTGGAAGCCCACGCAGCAGGACGGTCTGTGGTTCCACGGCGGCAATCTGCACCAGTCGCGGCACTACTCTCTGTACCTGGCGTTGCAGCTGAAGGCGCGCTACGAAGGCATCCCGACCCCGGTCTACGGACTGCAGGAGGTGCACCACCTCCGCTGACGACCCGGCTCGCACGCGTCGCCCTCGCCCACCCGGCGGGGGCGACGCCGCCGTACTTCCTCCGATTCGTCACGAATCGGAGGACCAGTATTAGGGTCGCGTGCAGGTCCGCTTGACCGGGTACAGGTAGGGGCTGTGAGATCACTCCAGGTCGTCGGGGGACGGGGAGTTCGATGGTGAAGAGACTTGCGGCGGCTGTCGCGGTGGCGTTGATGGTGCCGATCTCCGGCGCGACGATCGCCCATGCCCAACCGGCGTCGGCCAGGATCGATCACGTCGAACGTGTCGGCGACAGGCAGACGAAGCTGTTCGTCCATTCGCCCGCCATGGGCAGGATCATGCAGGTGCAGGTGCTGCACCCGGCGGGGGAGGGTTCACGCCCCAGCCTGTATCTGCTCGACGGTGTCAGCGCCGGCGAAGAGTCCGACTTCCGCGAGAGCACGTGGACGCAGCGCACCGACATCGAGGAGTTCTTCGCCGACAAGAACACCAACGTCGTGCTTCCCGTCGGCGGCACCGCGAGTTACTACACCGACTGGAACACGCCCGATCCCGTCCTCGGGGTCAACAAGTGGGAGACCTTCCTGACCGAGGAACTGCCACCGCTGATCGATGCCGAATTCGGCGGCAACGGCGTCAACGCGGTCGCGGGACTGTCGATGGGAGCCACCGGAGCGATGTCGCTGATCACCCGTAACCCCGACCTCTACCGAGGGGTCGCGGCGCTGAGCGGGTGCTACGACACCTCCAGCGACTCCTCCCGCGACACGGTTCGCGGAACCGTTGCTTACAAGGGCGGCAACCCCGACAACATGTGGGGACCACCCGAGGACGGTCGGTGGGAGGAACACGACTCCTACCTGCTCGCCGAGAAGTTGCGCGGCAAGGAGGTCTTCCTGAGCACCGGCAACGGCCTGCTCGGTCCGCACGATCTCGGCGCCGGCCAGGACGTGCTCACCGTCGGTGCGCCGCTCGAGCTCGGCACTTTCGTGTGCACCGTCACCTACGATCGTCGCCTCCGCGAACTCGGCATTCCCGCGCGCGTCGTCTACCGCCCCTGGGGCACGCACTCGTGGAGTTACTGGCAGGACGACATCAAGGCCGCATGGCCGACCCTCGAGGACGCACTCGGACTCCGCTGACCACATCCGCGCATCGTCGGGGACCGTCTCAGTGCAGGCGGATGCGATCGACGGCCGGGGGCTCCACACGCGAGCGGGTCGCCAGATAGCTGTTGAGGGCGTCCAGGCTCTTGCCCGCCCCGACCAGTCCGTGCGCTTCGGTGCACACGCTGAAACCGTCTCCGCCGCCGGCCAGGAAGTTGTTCACCACCACCTTGTACACGCGCTCGGGGTCCCCGGGCTCGCCGTCGATCGTGATCGACCGGATGCGTTCGCCACGCGGCGCCAGCCGGTCGAGGGTGTAGTTCAGATTGTGCGACGGGGCCAGGATGCGTTCGATGTCCGAGCCCACCGCACTCTTCTGGAACTGCTGCTCGAGCAGCGCGTCGAGTTGGGCTCCTGTGAGGTCGAGAACCTGCAGCATGTTCCCGAAGGGCTGCACCGCGTAGGTCTCCCGGTACGAGACGGTGCCCTCTCCCGCGAGCAGGTCGCTACGGAGTCCGCCGGGGTTCATCAGGGCGATCTGCGCCCCCAGATGCCGCGTCGCCGCGAGTTGGGCGTCGGCCACCAGATTGCCCAGTGCCGATTCCCCACTCGGAGTCTCACGCCGCGTGATGTCCGCGTCGATGCGGGCGATCGGCCGGTTCGCGACCTCCGCCGACGTCTCCACCGCCCGGTCCACGAATTCGAGTGTGGCCGGATCCGGAGCGATGTCGTGCGTGACCACCTGCGTGAAGACGACGGTGCTGTCGCGCCGCACCTCCCGGCTCTGACGATCGATGGCGAGGTCGGCGACCGACAGGATGCGTCCGTGCGAGGCGCCCTGCACGACCGTGCGTGGCCTCCCCGCCGGGTCGGTGTAGGTGCAGTTGAAATGCCGGTCGCCGTCGGAAGTGATGATGAGGTCCACGTCGGGAGAGACGGATGTCGCGATGGCCGCGGCCCCGCCGTCTCGGCTCGGACACGGATCGTCGCCCTCGATTGCGCCGATGTCGCCCTTGTAGAGCACCACGATCGAGCGGACGCCGAGCGCACCGAGGATGTCGGCGGTGCGATTGACGGAGGCGATCTCGTCCTCGAACCGCAGCCCCGCGATCGCGTCGGGCCGGATCATGTCGGGGGTGTTGCTCGGCACGACGCCGATCACTCCGACGGGCACTCCGTCCACGTAGTCGATGCTGTAGGGGAGTGCGGCGGGTGTTCCGTCCGTCGTGGTGAGGTTGGCGCCGAGGATCGGGAAGTTCGCGCCCTCGAAGGGCTCGGCGTAGCGGCAGCCTTCCTTCGGGTGGCAACCGCCGTCGCGCAACCGCTCGAATTCGGCGTAACCGCGGTCCAGTTCGTGGTTGCCGAGGGCCGCGGCGGTGAGATCGAGTTCGCCGAGCAGAGCGATGGTCGGCTCGTCGTGGAACAGACCCGACTCGAGCGGCGACGATCCCCAGGTGTCGCCCACGGCGTAGAGCACGGAGTTGTCGGCCTGTTCCCGGAGCTGCCGGACGTAGGCGGCGAGATAGGCCGCACCACCTGCGGGGACCGAGACACCGTCCGATCGGACGACCTCACCGTGGAGTCCCTCCGGGGGGAGGAGATTTCCGTGTAGGTCGCCGAACGCGATCACCCGGAGCGGGACGGTGTTCGACGGCACGGTGTTCGCCGGTGCAGCGCCGGCGGGCGCCGAACCGCCGAAGGCGACCAGCGAGCCCACGATGGCGCAGGCCGACAGGGCGCGACGCACCGTGCCTACCCCCATACAGTGCCTCCGACCCCGGCTCGATCCGACCGCCCGAGTCTGGCAGGCCCGGATCACGCGGCCGATACCCAGCCATAACGGTTGGGTCTCGTCACGGGGTCAGCCGATGCCGGCGAGTGCCCGTCCCTGCCCGGTCGCGAAGTCGAGGAACAGATCGTTCTCGTGCGGGTCGCCGATCGTCACCCGGGTTCCCTCGCCGGTGAAGTTGCGCAGCACCACACCCGCTTCCGCCGCTGCCTCGGAGAACGCGGCGGAGCGTTCGCCCAGCGGCAGCCAAAGAAAGTTCGCGGCACTCGCGGGCGCCTCGTAGCCGGCGTCGACGAGTGCGGCGTGGACCCGTTCCCGTTCGGCGACGACACCCTCGGTGCGGGCGAGCAGCTCGTTCGCGGCGCCGAGCGACGCCACGGCGGCCGTCTGGGCGAGCGAGTTGACGGAGAACGGGATGTGGACCTTGCTCAGCGCGGTCACGACCGTCGGATCGGCGACCGCATATCCGACGCGAATGCCCGCGAGGCCGTAGGCCTTGGAGAAGGTGCGGAGCACGACGACGTTGCTGCGACCCTCTGCGAGTTCGAGACCGTCCGGCAGATCTTCACCCGGCTCGGGGCGGACGTATTCGAAGTACGCCTCGTCCAGGGCGACGACGATGTGCTCGGGGACGGCGTCGAGGAACTGCTCGAGCTCCGCCTTGCCCAGCAGCGATCCGGTGGGGTTGTTCGGATTGCACACGAAGATCAGGCGCGTTCGGTCGGTGATCGCGGCGAGCATGGCCTTCAGATCGTGCCCGTGATCCGCGGTGTTCGGAACGCGCACGGCGGTCGCGCCGGCCACGGCCGCGATGATGGGGTACGCCTCGAACGAGCGCCACGCGAAGATCACCTCGTCGCCCGCGGCGCACGTGATCTGCACGAGCTCCTGGCACAGGCTCACCGACCCGCAGCCCACGGCGATCCGCTCGGTCGGGACACCGAGCCGCTCCGCCAGTGCCGCGACGAGCTCGGTCGCGCCGTTGTCGGGGTAGCGGTTGAGGCCGGCGGCGGCTTCTGCGATCGCCTCCCGGACGCTGGGGAGCGGGCCGATCGTCGTCTCGTTGCTGGCGAGCTTCACCGCACCGGGGAACGAGCGGCCCGGAACGTAGGCGGGGATCGATTCGAGGTCGGGGCGGGTCCGTGGAGTCACGTGGTGATTATGCGCCCCGTCGTTCGGCGCCGTGTCGGCAGGATGGCGAGTAACGCCGGTCTGCGAGTCTCTGACCAGGCGTTTTGCGTTTCCCTGCGGGGCATGTGTAATGTTTCGATCCGGCGGTTCGAGAGCATCGAATCCCCGAGGAGGCGTGCCAGAGCGGCCGAATGGGACTCACTGCTAATGAGTTGTCCCCCTTACCGGGGACCGGAGGTTCAAATCCTCTCGCCTCCGCCAGTTGGTGTAGCGTCACCGACGACAATTGAATACACATGCGCCCGTAGCTCAACGGATAGAGCATCTGACTACGGATCAGAAGGTTAGGGGTTCGAATCCCTTCGGGCGCACACACGAAGCCCCCACCAGAAGAAAACTCTGGTGGGGGCTTCCTCGTATCTCTGGTTACCGGGTCGCCACGACACGGAATCGACACGGCTCGCCGGCCGGGTTCATCGCCCTCTTGTGGCTGTCTTCACTCCGCGAGGGGAGCCACGTGACTCACTCGGACACGCACTCGTCGCCGAGCCGTCCCGGCCGCTGTTCATCTCGGCACCGCCGAGCAGCACGTCGCGCGGTACACGCAGCTCACGAAGGGTTGATCGCACAGGTCTCGGGTCCGGTGCGGGGAGGTCATCCCTGCGCCTGCCCTGTATCCGTGTCCGGGGGCGACGACAGAGCGTCCTCCACGCGAGTCGCGGCGGCAACGGGGTCTTCGTGCTCCCACACCCGCACCACCGTCCACCCCGCGGCCTGCAGGCGCGTGTCGGTGTCCCGATCGCGCTGTACGTTGGCGGCCAGCTTGGCGGCCCACCATTCGGCGTTGTTCTTCGGGTAGGTCGCGTGGTGCGGGCAACTGTGCCAGAAGCAGCCGTCCACATAGACCGCTACCCGGCGACGAGGAAAGACCAGGTCGGCACGTCGCCGCAGTCCGGGCAGTGGAGCACGGTCGACGAAGAACCGCCGGCCACGCCGATGCAGCTCTCTGCGCAACGCCACTTCGGGAACGGTGTCGCGCCGCCGCTGCCGGCTCATCCGCGCACTGGTACGCGGATCCGTCCCGGGCCGATCGGACGACGCCATCACCGTGGCTCCATCTCCGTGTCTCAGGCTGCCACTCGCGGGAAGCCGCCCATACGTTCGAGGTGGTTCTCCACGTCCTCGAGGAATCCCGGCAGGAAACGCAGGTTGCCGGAGCGTGCGCGGCGGAGGAAACCTGCCGTCGCCCGCGCCGACAGCAGACGAGCATCGAGGAGGTAACCCCCGAGGTCCTCATAGGGCGCCTGGACCGGCCACTGCGACTCGTGCACGCGGAACGCCTGTCCACGCGTACCCCACGCGGCGCTCGGCCAGGTGTCACCCGGACGCAACGGTGTCTCGTGATCGGAGCTGTACCCGATCGGGTTGTTCAGTCGGTGGCCCACCCACGACGCCATCCGGACGCTGACCGCATTGCCGACCAGACGCCACCGGTGCCCGGACCGAACGCCGGGAGCCTCGACGGCGGGGGCGGTCCAGTCGGCGTCGAATCCCTGGAGTCGCTCCGCGTCGGTCAGCCCGGGGGTGACGATCTCGCCGGACGGCAGTCGCACGGCCGGCGGACTGGCGATGCCGAGGGTCGAGCCACCCTTGAGCGTGGGCACGGCGTTGACCGCCCATCCGAGTCCGCGCACACCCTCGGTCCAGTAGAAACCGCACGGGAACAGGTCGGGGTTGCCTTCGAGGGGCATCCCGGCGTCCTCGCCGAACAAGACCGTGCGGGGGTCGTCCGTGCGCGAGGCGACCATCAGGACGCGGTGCCGGCGCTGGGGAAGGCCGAATGCGCGGGCGTCGACCACGCGATAGGCCCACATGTAACCGAGTTCCTCGAACGCATCGGTGATGTGGCGCATCGCTGCACCGCGACCGAGCTGCAGCATGAAGGGAACGTTCTCCACGACGAGCCAGCGCGGGCCGTTCTTACGCTTGACGAGACGGAACACTTCGTCGACGAGTCCGGACTTCGATCCCGTGATGCCGGCCGTACGGCCCGCCTGGGAGAGGTCCTGGCACGGGAAGCCGGCGGCGACGAGTTCGGTATCGCGGGGGAGAGAGCGGAGACGCGTGACGTCCGGATGAAGGGGAACGTCGGGAAAACGCGTGCGCAGTACTGCCTGCGCACCCGGCTCGATCTCGCAGAGAAGTTCGGTGTTCCACCCGTGTCGCCCGAGTCCGAGCTCCAGCCCGCCGATACCGGCGAACAACCCCACCATGTTCCCCGTCGACGTCACGGCACCCTTCCTCGCTCAGCTCAACGGTGAACGTTACTCGAGAAGTAGGACGATCCGTGAGCGGACGCGACGAGCACCACGGTCGAGGGGTCACCCTGCTCCTCGGGTGGGGAACTACGGGAGGTCGAAACATGCTTTGAGCAGGCGATTTGGTGTTCTCGGAGATGTTCGCGTAACTTATTCCAGGTCAGAGCGACACGGACACCGACCCGGGCCGAAAGGAACGGGACAACGAGGTTGGACGAAGGCGCCTGCAGATTTCACTGGTTCGAAACCTTCTGGTAAGGTTTCGAGTCGCCCCTGGTTCCGAAAGCAACACGGACTTGCATCTGTGAGCAAGAGGAAGTAGGCTGGAACAGTTGCCTCGGAGCGGGTTGGACGACAGTCCGGAACGTGATGATGTGTGCGTGTTCTTT
>NZ_AJVB01000073.1:0-12308 GCF_000278445.1 Rhodococcus sp. R1101 | reverse complement strand
TCACTTGGTCTCCTCCTGGGCCGCCGCGTTCTCGCTGCGGGCTTCGAGCGCGTCGATGGTCTCGTGGATGACGGCGGGATCGTCGGCGGCGGCGTCGTCGTCGAACAACGGCCGGATGTCGCGCGCGGCCATGATCTCGTCGTTGCTCGTGCCGGCGGCGACCATCGGCCACACCTGTGCGTCCTTGCCGACGATGAAGTCGATCACCACGGGACGGTCGTCGATCTCCTGCGCCCGGCGGATCGCCGGCTCGACATCCTCCTCGCGCTCGACGCGGATACCCACGCATCCGAGGGCCTCGGCGAGCTTGACGAAGTCGGGGATGCGCAACGAATGCGTCGCCAGGTCGGTGTTGGAGTACCGCTCCTCGTAGAAGAGGGTCTGCCACTGCCGGACCATGCCGAGATTGCCGTTGTTGATCAGCGCGACCTTGATCGGCACACCCTCGACCGCGCAGGTCGCGAGTTCCTGGTTGGTCATCTGGAAGCAGCCGTCGCCGTCGATGGCCCACACCTCGGCGTCGGGGCGGCCCATCTTGGCGCCCATCGCGGCGGGCACCGCATAGCCCATGGTGCCGAGACCACCGGAGTTGAGCCAGGTGCGCGGCTTCTCGTAGTCGACGAACTGCGCGGCCCACATCTGGTGCTGTCCGACACCCGCGCAGTAGATCGCGTCGGGACCGGCGAGCTTGCCGACGGCCTGGATGACGTACTGCGGCGACAGGGTGTCGTCGGTGGGGCGGTCGTAGCTCAGCGGGTAGGTGCGACGGATGTCGTCGAGATAGGCCCACCAGGCCGCGTAGTCGAGCTTCGTGCCGGTCGCCAGGTCGGCGCGGATGGCCTCGATCAGCTCGACGACGACCTCCTTGCAGTCACCGACGATCGGCACGTCGGCGTGCCGGTTCTTGCCGATCTCCGCAGGATCGATATCTGCGTGGATGACCTTGGCGTCGGGCGCGAACGAGTCGAGCTGGCCGGTCACCCGGTCGTCGAAACGGGCACCGAGGGTGATGAGCAGATCACTTCTCTGCAGCGCGGCGACCGCGGCGACGTTGCCGTGCATGCCGGGCATGCCGCAGTGCAGGTTGTGGCTGTCGGGGAACGCGCCACGGGCCATGAGCGTCGTGACGACCGGGATGCCGGTCAGCTCGGCGAGTTCGAGCAGCTCGGGCGACGCGTCGGCCTTGATGACACCACCCCCGACGTACAGCACCGGGTTCGTCGCGTCGGCGATCAGCCGCGCGGCCTCGCGGACCTGCTTGCCGTGCGGCTTCGTCACGGGGCGGTAGCCGGGCAGGTGCATCTCCGGCGGCCAGCTGAAGGTGGTCTGCGCCTGGAGGATGTCCTTGGGAATGTCGACGAGGACGGCACCCGGCCGGCCCGAGGAGGCGAGGTAGAACGCCTCGGCCAGGATGCGCGGGATGTCGGCGCCGTCGGTGACCAGGAAGTTGTGCTTCGTGATCGGCATGGTGATGCCGGAGATGTCGGCTTCCTGGAAGGCGTCGGTGCCGATGAGCGGACGACCGACCTGGCCGGTGATCGCGACGACGGGCACGGAGTCCATCTGCGCGTCGGCGAGAGGGGTGACGAGGTTCGTCGCGCCCGGACCGGAGGTGGCCATGCACACGCCGACCTTGCCGGTCGCCTGGGCGTAACCGGTGGCAGCGTGTCCGGCGCCCTGCTCGTGACGGACGAGCACGTGACGCACGCGCCGCGAGTCGAAGAGCGGGTCGTAGACGGGCAGGATCGCGCCGCCGGGAATGCCGAATACCGTGTCGACCTCGAGTTCCTCGAGTGCGCGGACCACCGACTGCGCGCCGGTGATCCGCTCGGGGGCGACCTGGCGACGGTTGGCGGGCTGCGCTGCTGCAGCTGCGGGAGTCGGGGTGGTGGACCCCGGCTTTCGCGGCGAGGGTTGAGGCCGTGCGGTTGGTGCGCTCACTGCGAGTTCCTCTGATTCTGGCTCCGGGCAACAAAAAACCCTCGTCAGCAAGTCTGCTGTACGAGGGTGGCGCGTCGTGGGCGAGTTGCGGAATGCGGCTCAGGCGACGACGCGCCGGCCGATTACGAGCAACCCATTCTGATTCACGCGCTCGACGGTAGGCGCATGGTGTCCAGACAGTCAACTTGATGCGGTCGACTGTCCCAGAATGTGAGATGCCGCGGCTGCAGTGCGAAGATGTAGAGGTGTCATCTTCCCAGCAGCCCGTGCCACCTACTCCATCATCCCACACGCCCGATTCGACGACGCAGGTCATCCAGATCTCGCGACTGTCGTTCCTGGCGTGCGCCCTGCTGTTCCTCGCCCTCGCCTCCCCCGCGCTGGCGTGGCCGGCGGCCTTCGCATGGACGCTGATCATCCCGTTTCTCGTCGCCGCATGGATCGTGCGTGTACGCACCGTCGTCGGCCCCGAGGGCATCGTCGCGCGGGCGACCTTTTCCACCACGAGTCTGGACTGGGATTCCCTCGACGGCCTCCGGTTCCCCAAGCGGGGCTGGGCCCGCGCACGGCTCACCGACGGCAGTGAGGTCGCACTGCCGGTCGTCACCTTCGGCCGCCTGCCGCAGCTGTCGGAAGCCAGCGGCGGCCGCATCCCCGATCCGTACGCGGCCGCACGCCGCGCCGAGGAGGAGTCCCACCGCGCCGAGACGGCATCCGAATCCGGATCCGAATCGGTATCCGGTGCCGAAACCGCCGACGACGCAGGCACCGTCGAGAAGAAGGACCACCGCTCCTCCTGAGTCCCGCGACCGGGTGCGGATAGATGCACCCGGAGACACACGAGTAGATTCGTCGGTGCCGCTGCCCGAACCCGCCCCAGCCCGGCGACCGGATGCGACCCGGCCGATTGCGCACACAGCCACCGTCAAGGAAGTCAGCCCATGCCCCCGTTGAGGTCACGCACCACCACCGTCGGACGAAACGCTGCAGGAGCGCGCTCCCTGTGGCGCGCCACCGGCCTGACCGATTCCGACTTCGGCAAGCCGATCGTCGCGATCGCGAACTCCTACACGCAGTTCGTACCCGGTCACGTCCATCTCAAGGACGTCGGTGAGATCGTCGCGAAGGCCGTGCGCGAAGCGGGCGGCGTGGCACGCGAGTTCCACACGATCGCCGTCGACGACGGCATCGCGATGGGCCACGGAGGCATGCTCTACTCGCTCCCGAGCCGCGAGATCATCGCCGACTCGGTCGAATACATGGTCAACGCACACACCGCCGACGCGCTCGTGTGCATCTCCAACTGCGACAAGATCACGCCGGGCATGCTCAACGCCGCGATGCGCCTGAACATCCCGACGATCTTCGTCTCCGGCGGTCCGATGGAGGCCGGCAAGGCCGTCGTCGTCAACGGTGTCGCGCACGCCCCCACCGACCTCATCACCGCCATCTCCGCCTCCGCCAGCGAGGACGTCGACGACGCAGGCCTCGACGAGGTCGAGCGCAGCGCGTGCCCCACCTGCGGTTCGTGCTCGGGCATGTTCACCGCCAACTCGATGAACTGCCTCACCGAAGCCCTCGGTCTCGCGCTGCCCGGCAACGGTTCGACCCTCGCCACCCACGAGGCGCGACGCGCACTGTTCGAGACCGCCGGCACGACGATCGTCGAGGCAGCCCTGCGTTACTACCGCGACGACGACGAGTCGGTGCTGCCGCGAAACATCGCGACCCCGGCCGCCTTCCGTAACGCGATGGCACTCGACGTCGCGATGGGTGGTTCCACGAACACCGTGCTGCACACCCTCGCCGCCGCGCAGGAGGGCGAGGTCGACTTCGACCTGTCCACCATCGACGAGATCAGCCGTCGGGTGCCGTGCCTGGCGAAGGTCTCCCCGAACTCCGACTACCACATGGAGGACGTGCACCGCGCCGGCGGAATCCCCGCCATCCTCGGCGAACTGCGTCGCGGTGGCCTGCTCGAGACCGACGTCTCCACGGTCCACACGAAGAGCTTCGACGAGTGGCTCGACACCTGGGACATCCGGTCCGGCAAGGCGTCCGAGACCGCCCTCGAACTGTTCCACGCCGCCCCGGGTGGTGTGCGCACCACCGAACCGTTCTCGACGGACAACCGCTGGTCGTCGCTCGACACCGACGCCGCGGGCGGCTGCATCCGCGACATCGAGCACGCCTACACCGTCGAAGGCGGATTGTGCGTGCTGCGCGGCAACCTCGCACCGGACGGCGCGATCCTCAAGACCGCCGGCATCGACGAGGATCTGTTCCACTTCGAGGGCCCGGCCTACGTCGTCGAGTCGCAGGAGGAGGCCGTCTCGGTCATCCTCGGCAAGAAGATCAAGGCCGGCGACGTGGTGGTCGTGCGTTACGAGGGCCCGGCCGGCGGCCCCGGCATGCAGGAGATGCTGCATCCCACCTCGTTCCTCAAGGGAATCGGCCTGGGCAAGGTGTGTGCCCTGATCACCGACGGCCGGTTCTCCGGCGGCACCTCCGGTCTGTCCATCGGGCACGTCTCCCCCGAGGCTGCCTCCGGCGGGGTGATCGGCCTGATCGAGCAGGGCGACCGGATCCGCATCGACGTCGCGACCCGCACCCTCGAGGTGCTCGTCGACGACGACGTGCTCGCCGAGCGACGCGCGAAGATGGAGGCCTCCGAACGGCCCTGGCAGCCGGTCGACCGCGAGCGCACGGTCTCGAAGGCACTGCGCGCGTACGCTGCGCTGGCGACCTCCGCCGACAAGGGTGCCGTCCGGCGCGTGCCGTAACCCCTCACCACACGAGGGCGAAGGCTCCGCGATCATCCGGTCGCGGAGCCTTCGCCCTTGTCGTATCCCGGTTGTTCGTCGTATTCCGGTTGTTCGTGGGTCAGCGTCCGAAGATCCACAGGCACACGCCTGCCGCCACACCCAGCAGCAGTACGGTGAACGAACCCACGAAGGGGCGTGTCGCCCAGCCGCGTCGCCCGTCGACCGCGATGCGGCCCGGCCCGGTGAGGGTGATCGCCACCGCGCAGGCGACGAGGAGAGCCTCGAATTCGAAGCCCGACGATTCGGCGGCGAAGAACTGGACGCCCGGTTCGAGTTCGTGCTTGAACAGCACCGCGTTGACCATGATCGCGACGATCGCGGCCGCCGCGAACGGGGTGAGCAGACCGAGCACGAGCAGCGCACCGGCGGCGATCTCACCGACCGCGCCGACGATCGCGAGCACCGCCGGCTCCCGGTATCCCGCATCGCGCAGCAACGCTTCGAAACCGTCCAGCCCGGGGCCGTTCCACAAGCCCACCAGCTTCTGCAGTCCGTGGGCGACGAGGATCGCCCCGACCGCCGCCCGCAGGACGAACAGACCGAGGTCCAGGGTGCCCCGGCGGACCTTCACCGGAGTCCGCTCCCCGGCGGCCACCGCGCCGCCCGTCTCCGCACCGTAGACCGGTTCCGGCCGGTACATCTGCTCGGTGGGAGCGGCGTAGGCGTCGTTGCCCAGCGGAGTTCCGGCATCGAAGTCGTCGTCGGACCCGAGATACGACTCGCGTGGTCGGCGCATCTCGAGTGTGCGTTCGTCGGGCTGATTGCCGTAGGGACTCGAACCCGCGTCCGGTACGCCACCGTTCTTGTTGTCGGCCACGTCCTCAGCCTAGGCCCGCCTCCGCACCCGCACCCGGCATCCGCGGGTGCGCGCGTCGTGCCGGTAACGTTTGCGGCATGACACGGGGTACGCGGTGGACCGGTTCGTGGGGCGTACGCGCGGCAGCGGCGGCGCTGGCCGTCGGGGTCCTCGCCGTCCCGTCGTGTGCCCGCTTCGACGACTCCGCATCGAGCCCGTTCACCCCCGAACCCACCTTCGATCCCGGTCCGGGTGTAGGCCCGCAGGATCCCACAGGGACGACGACGCCGAGCGCCTCCCCCAAGCTGCCGGGGCCGTGTGTCGATCCCGACCCGGCGGTGATCGCGACCTGCCTCGACGTCACCGGTGGCCTGGTGACGATGCCCGACGGCAACTCCGCGCTCGTCACCGAACGCCGAACGGGTCGGATACTGCAGGTCGCGCCGGACACCGAGCCGGTCGAGGTCGCGACGATCCCCGTCGACGGGTCCGGAGACGGCGGGCTGCTGGACGTGGCGCTCTCCCCCACCTTCGCCGAGGACCGGTTGTTCTACGCCTACATCACCACGGCCTCCGACAATCGCGTGGTCCGGATCGCCGCGGGCGACACCCCCAAGGACGTGCTGACGGGGATACCCCGCGGCGCCACCGGCAATGCCGGCGCCCTCGAGTTCGTCTCACCCACCGAGATCGCCGTCCTCACCGGTGACGCCGGAAATGCTTCCGCCGCAAACGATCCGAACGTCCTGTCCGGCAAGCTCCTGAAAGTACCGCTCCCGGCGCCCGGAGCGGCGCCGGCACCGTCGGTGATGCTGGCGGGCATCGGTACCGCGGGCGACGTGTGCCGCGATCCGAACGGCAACCTGTGGGTCACCGACCGCACGCCCCTCGAGGACCGGCTCCAGCGGGTCGGGGTGGACGGCTCGACCGGCACCGGCCCGGCCTGGACGTGGCCCGAGCGGCCCGGCGTCGCCGGTTGTGCGGCGGCCCCCGACGGGATCGCGATCTCGCTCACCGACGCGAAAGCCGTCGCGGTCGTCACCACCGACCCGGGAACCGGGGCGGTCACGGCGGCGCCCGTCCTCGCGGCGGAGGACCGCTACGGCATGCTGCGCGGTGCGGCCTCGTCGCCCGACGGCCTGCTGTGGGTGTCCACGGTCAACAAGTCGGGCGCCGAACCGGGACCGAACGACGACCGCGTCGTCCGCATCCAGTTCCCGGCCGGCGGCGGCGGATTCGACTGATCAGGCCCGCTCCGGTGTCTCCGCCGGCGCGGGGCGGTGGAGCAGTCCCGCGAGCATCGGGAGCACCAGGACGGTGACGGCGCCGGCCGCCACGAGGATCGACGCGCTCGCGTTCGACATCTGCCCGGCGGCCACCGCGACCCCCGTGACCGCGACGATCAGCGGGAGGCCGGTCGTCGAGTACAGCGCGATCTGCAGTTGTTCCGCGGTTCCGAACATCCGGCTCCCGGTCGCGTCGCGTTCGAGGCGCGACGCGACGAACACCGGCACACCCCGTACGAGGATCAGCAGTCCGAGGAAGGCCAGCAGGATCCCTGGGGCGCCCACGACGGCACCGACGTCGATCGCCATGCCCGAGGTGACGAAGAAGACGGGGATGAGGAAGCCGTATCCCAGACCGTCGAGCTTCTTCTCGAGCCGTTCGTCGCCGGCCGGGATCGTGCGGCGCAGGATGAAACCGGCTGCGAACGCGCCGAGGATGATGTCGAGATCGAAGACCGCGGCCACCGCGATGAGCCCGACGAGCAGCAGCATCGTCAGGCGCACCGGGATCTGGGCGGTGGTGTCGGAGCCGAGCCGGACGAACTGCGAGAACCGCGTGCCCTCCCGCAGGATCCAGGTGGGCAGCACGGCGACGAGCACGGCCACCACCGCGAAGGCCAGCAACACGATCAGCGACCCGAGTGCGCCACGCGCCCCGAGGAGGATCGCCATGGCGACGACCGGCAGCAACTCCCCGAACGCACCGTGGTTGAGCACCGACCGCCCGACCGGGGTGGCGAGGAGCCCGCGGTCGGCGAGGATCGGCAGGAGCGTCCCGAGTGCCGTGGACGTCAGGGCGATCGCCACGGCGATCTCGGCGTGCACCTGACCCGCTGTTCCGAGGACGGCGACGGTACCGAGGGCCGACAGCATGCACACGCACCAGGTGACCATCGCGCGACGTCCGCCGCGTCCGCGCAGCTCGGCCGGGTCGATCTCGTATCCGGCGAGCAGGAACAGCATTCCCAGCCCGAGCTCGCGCAGGATGCCGATCTCGCTACCGGTCTCCGCGAGGTCGAGCGCGTAGGGGCCGATGAGGACACCGGCGGTCAGCAGCAGCACGACCTCGGGGATCAGCCGACGCGGAACGAGACCGGCGATCAGCGGTGCGAGCACCGCTGCGACGACGATCCAGAACAGCGAGGTGGCAACTGCGGCGTCCATGCGCCGCTACTCTAGCGGCGCAAGATCAACTGCACGCGGCGATCACGAGTTCCTTCACGCGCGCCGGATCGGCTTGTCCACGAGTGGCCTTCATGACGTCGCCGACGATCTTGCCGGCCGCCTGGACCTTGCCCGAACGGATCTTGTCGGCGATGTCCGGGTTGGCGGCGAGGGCGGCGTCGACCGCGGCCTGCAACGCCGAATCGTCGCGCACGACCTCGAGACCGCGAGCGGCCACCACCTCGTCGGGTTCGCCCTCACCGGCGAGCACACCGTCGACGACCTGACGGGCGAGCTTGTTCGTCAGCTTGCCCTCGGCCACCAGCGCGATGACCCGGGCGAGCTGCTCGGGCGTGATGGGCAGCTCGGCGAGTTCGACGCCGCGGGTGTTGGCCTGCTGGGCCAGGTACGCAACCCACCACGAGCGGGCCTCCGAGGCGGGCGCACCGGCCTCGGTGGTCGCGATGACGAGATCGAGCGCGCCGGCGTTCACCAGGTCGCGCATCTCCTCGTCGGACACGCCCCAGTCGGCCTGGATGCGGGCCCGGCGCAGCCACGGCAGCTCGGGCAGGGTGGCGCGCAGTTCCTCGACCCAGGCGGCGTCGGGAGCGATGGGCTCGAGATCGGGCTCCGGGAAGTAGCGGTAGTCCTCGGCGGTCTCCTTGCGACGACCGGGCGAGGTGGTGCCGTCGGCCTCCTGGAAGTGCCGCGTCTCCTGGATCACCTCGCCGCCGGACACGAGCACCGCCGCCTGCCGGCGCATCTCGTAGCGCACGGCCACCTCGACGGACTTGAGGGAGTTGACGTTCTTCGTCTCGGTGCGGGTACCGAATTCCTTCGCGCCGATCGGCATGAGGGAGATGTTCGCGTCGCAGCGCATCGAACCCTGGTCCATGCGGACGTCGGAGACGTCGAGGGCCTTCAGCAGGTCGCGCAGGGCGGTGACGTAGGCACGCGCGACCTCGGGGGCGCGCTCGCCGGCACCGACGATCGGCTTGGTGACGATCTCGACGAGCGGCACACCGGCACGGTTGTAGTCGAGCAGCGAGTGGCTCGCACCGTGGATGCGGCCGGTGGCGCCACCGACGTGCAGCGACTTGCCGGTGTCCTCCTCCATGTGCGCGCGTTCGATGTCGACCCGCCAGGTGGTGCCGTCGTCGAGCACGACATCGAGGTAGCCGTCGGTGGCGATCGGCTCGTCGTACTGCGAGATCTGGTAGTTCTTCGGCTGATCCGGGTAGAAGTAGTTCTTCCGCGCGAAGCGACCCCACGGGGTGATCGAGCAGTTCAGCGCGAGCCCGATCCGGATCGCGGACTCGACCGCGGCCTGGTTGACGACGGGCAGCGCCCCCGGCAGGCCGAGGCAGACCGGGCACACCTGAGTGTTCGGCTCGGCGCCGAAGGCGGTCGGGCATCCGCAGAACATCTTGGTGGCGGTGTGCAGCTCGACGTGCACCTCCATGCCCATCACGGGCTCGAACTTCGCGAGCACGTCGTCGTAGGCGAGCAGGTCAGCGGACACGGAGGCAGTCATGATGTCGATTTTAGACGGCGCCACCGGTGCCGCCGCGCG
The DNA here is from genome assembly GCF_000278445.1 of Rhodococcus sp. R1101. Classification (NCBI taxonomy): domain Bacteria; kingdom Bacillati; phylum Actinomycetota; class Actinomycetes; order Mycobacteriales; family Nocardiaceae; genus Rhodococcus; species Rhodococcus sp. R1101. The sequence goes on along the minus strand of NZ_AJVB01000073.1, from coordinate 2,723 downwards.
GCCTCACCCGAACAGGATCCGCATCTCCTGGTAACGCTCGTCGGGCACGTACTTCGGCTCGGCGAGCTCGTCGAAATCGACCCGGGCGATGTCGGTGCCGTGCAGCGCGACCATGTGCCCCCAGTCCTCCTCGGCGACGAGATCGGTCACCGCCATGCCGAGGCGGGTCGCGAGCACCCGGTCGAATGCCGTGGGGACACCGCCTCTCTGGATGTGCCCGAGCACCGTCGCGCGGGTTTCGATACCGGTGTGTTCCTCGATGAGCGGGGCGAGCACCTCCGCGATACCGCCGAGGCGTGGCCGGTCGAAACCGTCGAGTCCCTTGATGGAGTACGCCTCCTCCATCCCGGGGAGCGTGAAGCCCTCCGCGACGACGACCATCGGCGCCCGTCCGCGGTCGCGGACGCTGGTCACCCACTCGCAGATCTGTTCGAGGCTCTCGGGGTGTTCGGGGATGAGGATGGCGTGCGCACCACCGGCGGTGCCCGCATGCAACGCGATCCACCCGGCGTGCCGGCCCATGACCTCGAGCACCATGCACCGCTTGTGGGAGTTGCCCGTGGTGCGGAGACGGTCGATCGCCACGGTCGCGATCTCGACGGCCGTGTCGAAACCGAAGGTGTAGTCGGTGTGACCGAGGTCGTTGTCGATCGTCTTGGGCACGCCGACGATGCGGATTCCCTCACCGAACAGCCGCTTCGAGGCGGCGGCGGTGCCCTCTCCCCCGATGGCGATCACGGCGTCGACACCGAGGCGGTCGAGCGTCTTCTGGATGTTCTGCGCTCCACCGTCGGGCCCCTGGTACGGGCCGAACCGGCTCGTCCCGAGGATCGTGCCGCCCTGCTGGGCGAGACCGCGAACACGGCTGCGGTCCAACGGGATCACATCGCCCTCGACGAGACCGCGCCAGCCGTCGAGGAATCCGACGAACTCCTGCCCGTGCACCTCGGTCCCCTTGAGCACCGCACCGCGGATGACCGCGTTGAGACCGGGGCAGTCCCCGCCGCTGGTGAGAATTCCGATCCTCGTCACGCACTACCTCCCGTCGCATGGATCCGTACCGCCCGGACCGGTACCGCCCGGACCGCTGCTGCATTGCCATCCTGCCCGTTCACCGGCGCGACGGCAGCCCGATTCAGCCGGGTGTGACGAGACCGGATTCGTAGGCGAGCACCACGGCCTGCGCGCGGTCGCGCAGATGCAGCTTCCCGAGCACCTTTCCGACGTGGGTCTTGACGGTCTGTTCGGCGACGAACAAGCGTTCGGCGATCTCGGTGTTCGACAATCCGTGCGCGATCAGTTCGAGCACTTCGAGTTCGCGCGGCGTGAGTGGGTCGAGGACACGATCGCGTCCCCTCGTCGGTCTGCGCCGGCTGGTGACGTCGGCGATGAGACGACGGGTGACGGTCGGCGCGAGGAGCGCCTGACCGTCGGCGACGACCCGCACGGCCCGCACGAGTTCGTCGGCGGGGGCGTCCTTGAGCAGGAACCCGCTCGCTCCCATCCCGAGCGCCTCGTAGACGTAGTCGTCGAGGTCGAAGGTGGTGAGCATGAGCACCTTCGACCGCGGCTCACGGGTGTCGGCAATGATGTGCCGCGCCGCGTCGAGACCGTTCATCTCGGGCATCCGTACGTCCATGAGAACGACGTCCGGGCGCAGGCGCGCGACTTCCGCGACGGCCGCCCGGCCGTCGGGAGCGTCACCGACGACGCTGATGTCGGGCTGGGCACCCAGTAGCGCGCCGAAGCCCTGCCGGACCATGGCCTGGTCGTCGGCGATGAACACGGTGATGGGTGGGTGCGGTTCGGTCATCGGCACCCACCTTAGGCCCCGGTCGGTATCGGGAGGACCGCTCGAACCTCGAAACCTCCGTCGGGTCGTGGATGAGCGACGAGTCGGCCGCCCACGACGGATGCGCGTTCGGCCATGCCCAGGATGCCGTTGCCACCACTGCGCTCCGACTGCCGAGCCGCGGCGTCGAACTCGGCAGTCACTGCCGGTCCGTTGGTCACCTCCACCGTCACGGTCGCCGGTTCCCACTGCAGCCGTGCGCACACGCGGGCACCGGGTGCGTGTCGGGCCGCGTTCGCCAGGGATTCCTGCAGGATCCGGTAGACGGTGAGTCCGACCCCGTCGGAGACGGACCCGGGGATGCCGACCGTCTCCGTCTCGAGCGTCATACCGGCTCGGCGGGAGGAGTCGAACAGCTCGCCGATGCGGTCGATGCCGGGCTGCGGTTCGTGTTCGGGGAGTTGCCCGTCGCTGCGGAGCACACCGAGCAGGGTGCGGACGTCGTTCAGCGCTTCCCGCGCGGTCGCGCCGAGGGCCTCGAATTCGGCGCGCACGTCGTCGTTCACGTCCGGAAGCCGATAGGGGGCGCTCTGCGCCTGCACGACGATCATCGACATGTGGTGGGCGACGATGTCGTGCAGGTCGCGTGCGATGTGCGCCTTCTCCTCGAGGATGGCGCGACGCGCACGTTCGAGCTCGCTGACCTCCTCTTCCCGGGCGAGTTGCCGGCGGGAGATCAGCAGCCACCGCACCAGCAACCCGAAGACGACGATCGCACTGATCCCGATGCCCCATCCCCAGCCGTCGCGGCCGGGAACGAAGGCCGCGAACAACAGGACGGTCGCAACCCACACGACCAGCACGACGCGGATCTCCTCGCGGATCGCGACGGCGAACACCAGCGCGAGCATCACCAGGATGTGCACGACCT
>NZ_AJVB01000072.1:0-12326 GCF_000278445.1 Rhodococcus sp. R1101 | reverse complement strand
GCCTGGTGGTCGGCAGCATCGATTTCGACGCGGCCGTGACCTCGGGGGCGGTGGAGGCATCGGGTGGGCGCGCCGCGGAGATCGGCCGGCTGCTCCCGATCGCCCGACTCTGACGTCCGGCGGGGTGCACACCGGGTGTGTGGGAAGAAGCACCTCCCGCGGGCCGTAGAATGGGGGGAGCCCCGCTTGTCCAGCCTCAGGGAGCACGTCCGTGACCAGTGCCGATCTGTCGGTCCACACACGTAATCTTCTCGCCTCCACCGAACCCGAGAACGAACCCCGCGAAGAGTGCGGAGTGTTCGGAGTGTGGGCTCCCGGCGAGGACGTGTCCAAGCTCACTTATTACGGTCTCTATGCGCTGCAGCACCGCGGACAGGAAGCCGCGGGCATCGCCGTGGCCGACGGTTCGCAGGTGCTCGTGTTCAAGGATCTCGGACTCGTCAGCCAGGTCTTCGACGAGCAGACGCTCGCCGCGATGACCGGGCACATCGCCATCGGTCACTGCCGCTACTCCACCACCGGGTCCACGACCTGGGAGAACGCGCAGCCGATCTTCCGCACCACCGCCTCCGGCTCGGGCGTCGCGCTCGGCCACAACGGCAACCTCGTCAACACCGCCGAACTCGCCGAACGCGGACGCCGCCTCGGTGTGCTCGATCCCACGCGGCCCGGCGCGGCGAATTCGGACTCCGACACCGTCGGTGCGCTGCTCGCGCACGGCGCGAAGAACAGCACGATCGAAGAGGCCGCGATGGAGCTGCTCCCGCAGCTGCGCGGCGCGTTCTGCCTGACCTTCATGGACGAGCACACCCTCTACGCGGCCCGCGACCCGTGGGGCATCCGCCCGCTGTGCCTCGGACGGCTCGACCGCGGCTGGGTCGTGGCCAGCGAGACCGCCGCCCTCGACATCGTCGGCGCGTCCTTCGTCCGCGACATCGAACCCGGCGAGCTGCTCGCGATCGACGCGAACGGTGTGCGCTCGTCGCGCTTCGCCAACCCCGAGCCCAAGGGCTGTGTCTTCGAGTACGTCTACCTCGCGCGCCCCGACTCGACCATCGCCGGTCGCTCCGTGCACGCGACCCGCGTGGAGATCGGACGCCGGCTCGCGAAAGAACATCCGATCGACGCCGATCTGGTCATCCCGGTGCCCGAGTCGGGCACCCCGGCCGCCGTCGGGTACGCGCAGGGTTCGGGACTCCCGTACGGGCAGGGCCTGATGAAGAACGCCTACGTGGGACGCACCTTCATCCAGCCCAGCCAGACCATTCGGCAGCTCGGTATCCGGCTCAAGCTCAACCCGCTGCGCGAAGTGATCCGCGGTAAGCGGCTCGTCGTGGTCGACGACTCGATCGTGCGCGGCAACACGCAGCGCGCCCTGATCCGGATGCTGCGCGAGGCCGGCGCCCTCGAGATCCACGTGCGCATCGCGTCGCCGCCGGTCAAGTGGCCGTGTTTCTACGGCATCGACTTCGCGTCGCCGGCCGAGCTGATCGCCAACGGCGCAGGCACCCGCGACAGCGTCGAGGAGGGGCACGACTACGACGAGATGGTCGAGATGGTGCGCCGGTCGATCGGGTCCGATTCGCTCGGCTACATCTCGATCGACGGCATGATCGGTGCCACCGAGCAGCCCGCATCCCGTTTGTGCGCTGCATGTTTCGACGGTCACTACCCGATCGCGCTTCCCACCGAACACCGGGCGGGCAAGGACGCCTTCGGCGTCGTCGACACCGATTCGGTCACCCCGACGGTGTTGGACAACGACAACGCGGACGTTCTCAGTCGGCCGTAGAAGCTGGTCGGGTACCGTAAGTGCCGCGGTCGGCCCGGTTCGGCGTGCGTTTCGCATGCCCGGACGCAGGTACCCGGCCCGCGCGTAGCCAGATTTTTCACGACAAGACACAACTCGAGGCTGGAGCCGACAACTCATGACCGAGGACGCAACCCCCGGAGCTTCCTACGCCGCGGCGGGCGTGGACATCGAGGCCGGTGACCGAGCCGTCGAACTGTTCGCCCCGCACGCGAAGAAGGCCACCCGCCCGGAGGTCATGGGCGGCCTGGGTGGGTTCGCCGGTCTGTTCGCCCTCAAGGGCGGATACAAGGAGCCGCTGCTCGCGGCGTCCACCGACGGCGTCGGCACCAAGCTTGCGGTGGCGCAGGCGCTCGACAAGCACGACACGGTCGGGCTCGACCTCGTCGCGATGGTCGTCGACGACCTCGTGGTCTGCGGTGCCGAGCCGCTCTTCCTGCAGGACTACATCGCGGTCGGTCGCGTCGTGCCCGAGCGCGTCGCGGAGATCGTCGCGGGTATCGCCGAGGGATGCGTCCAGGCCGGATGCGCGCTGCTCGGTGGCGAGACCGCCGAGCACCCGGGCGTGATGGCCGCCGACGACTACGACCTGTCCGCGACCGGCGTGGGTGTCGTCGAGGCCGAGAAGCTCCTCGGACCCGACCGTGTGCGCCCCGGCGACGTCGTGATCGCGATGGGCGCTTCGGGTCTGCATTCGAACGGTTACTCGCTCGCCCGCAAGGTCCTGCTCGACATCGGCAAGATGAGCCTGACGGCGCACGTCGACGAGTTCGGTCGCACCCTCGGTGAGGAACTGCTCGAGCCCACCCGCATCTACGCCAAGGACTGCCTCGCGCTCGCCGCCGAGACCGAGGTGCGCACCTTCTGCCACGTCACCGGTGGCGGTCTCGCCGCGAACCTCGCGCGTGTGATGCCCAAGGGGCTCGTGGCCGAACTCGACCGCACCACCTGGAGCCCCGCTCCGGTCTTCGGCCTCATCGCGCAGCGCGGACGGGTCGAGCGGGCCGAGATGGAGAAGACCTTCAACATGGGCGTCGGCATGGTGGCCATCGTGGCCCCCGAGGACGTCGATCGCGCTCTGGCGGTGCTCACCGCCCGGCACATCGACTGCTGGACGCTGGGCACGGTCCGCAAGGCGCAGGACGGCGCCGACGAGCGCGCGGTGCTGCTCGGAGATCATCCGCGCTTCTGACAGGCGCACGCGTCGCCCGGCGCGAACACGACGAAAGGCCGGTTCCCCCAGGAAAACTGGGAGACCGGCCTTTCGGTTACTGCCGTGTCGTGAACTCGGAAGTCACAGACTCGAAGGCTGAGGACGGAAACGAGCGCCGCCCGGCCTCGCGTCGAATGCCGACCACACCGACGGAGGGGGAGCCGAAAGATCGGCCTCCCCCTCCGTCGGAGAGTGATTCAGGTCAGCGACGCCAGTCGTCGTCGTAGTCGTCGTCCCATCCGGAACGTTGCTCGGCGAAGACTTCGTCCCGCTGCGAGTTGGTTGCTCCGCCAGACAGCTCTCGCTGGAGGCTCTCGAAGTCGGTGGACGGCGAGCTGTACTTGAGTTGCCGTGCAACCTTGGTCTGCTTTGCCTTAGCCCGGCCGCGGCCCATGGCCAACCCCCTCGCGCTTTGACGGGGCGGCCTGGGGAAAAGTGGCGGCCCCGGTGTGTTGAGTATTTTCCTGACGCCCACTTTAGCGTGGAAAGTTCGGTTGCGCCTCCACACACCCGGCTGGGCCGGTGTCCGTTACGCCTCATAACGACCCGACCTGCATGAATGCTGGTGAAATGTGATAAAGATGCCCTTCAGAACACCCCCGGGACGGCCCGGACGGTGCCGACTCGCACGCCGCCGCCGAACACCGGCGCGGACGAGAGCATGGCCAGCCGTTCGGAGTCGAAGGTCGCGGAGTCTGCGGCGGTTCCCGAACCGAGGCGGTGGAGCAGGGCCGCGGTGAGCGGGAGGCGTGCCCGCTCGTGCCCGTCGTCGATCTTGAAAGCGAAGGATGTGCCGTCCGGCAGTGCACCGGCGTGGATTCCGTCGGCGCCCGCCTTGCACAGCAGGCCGCGCACCGCACGCATGAGCTTCAGGTCGTCCTTGCCGGTTCCTGAGATGAGGAACGGATGCTCGCGCACCGCGTCGGCCACGGCGCGTTCGGGTGTGCCGGCCCCCGCCGTCGCCAGCCGCGAGTAGGCGCGGGCCAGATTGAACAGCGGGACGGGCACGATCGGCAGTCCGCAGCCGTCGATCCCGAGGTCGGTGTCCTCGATGTCGCCGGTCAGCTCGAGGATCGTCTCGGTCACCCACTGCTGCAGCGGGTGACCGCTGTCGGTGTAGCCGTCGGTGTCCCAGCCGTTCGCCGTGCACGCCGCGAGCATGGCCGCGTGCTTGCCCGAGCAGTTCATGTAGATCGACCGCGGTGTGCCTCCGGCGGCGAGTACCTCGGCGCGGGCGAGTTCGTTGCCGGGCAGGTCCGTCGGGCAGCGGAGATTCTTCTCGGTGAAGCCCGCGCCGGTCAGGAGCCGGTCGACGGCCTCCACGTGGTCGGCCTCACCTTCGTGCGAGGCCGTGGCGATCGCGAGTTCCGCCGAATCGCGGGGAACGAAGCCGGCGCGCAGCAGCGCGACCGCCTGCAGGGGTTTGTTCGACGACCGCGGATAGATCGGCGTGTGTACCTCGCCCACCGAGACGAGCACTTCGCCGTCCGGGTCCAGGACGATCAGCGACCCGCGGTGGACGCATTCCCGGAAACCCGAACGCACCACCTCGACCAGTTCGATGCTCAACGGGCCTCTCCCTTCCGTGACCGCCCCGCGGAACCCTTCTGTGGTCGTCCCGCGAGGCGCCGGGCCTTGGCGACGACGCTCGGAGCGAGGCCGGACTGCTGCTCGAGCATCGCGGCGACCCGCTCGTGGCCCTGCCCGGTGAACAGATCGCGCACCGTCGCTCCGTGGGAGGGGACGTGCTCGACGACGATCCGATCGCCCGCACTCACCGGTCCCTCGACGATCACCTTCAGGTACGCGCCGCAGTCGCCCCGGGCGGTGAACCGCGTGACCCAGTCGCCCTCGTGCGAGCGGATCGCGAAGGTGCGGCAGGGCGTGCGCGGCCCGGTCACCTCGAGGAGCAGACCGCCCTCACCGACACGCCACCGCTCACCGATGACGGCGTCGGTGGGGGAGAACCCGGCGACGTGCAGATTCTCGCCGAACCAGCCGATGGGCAGTTCGCGGTCGAGTTCGGTGCCCCAGCGCCGCGACTCGGCTTGCGAGAAGGCGTAGACGGCTTTGAAACGACCGCCGTGGTTGGCGGTGTCGCACTGGCGGTCGCCGGCCAGGCCGAGTTCGCCGACGTGCACCGGCCCGTCCACGGGACGCTTGTCGATCGCGGTGACGGGATTGCGTCGCAGTCCGGTTTCGTGCAGCGTGTGCACGATGCAGGCCGCTACGACGGTCCCCGAGGTGGCCGGCCGCATGCCGGCTGTATCGGCGGTCACCGGCCGCGCAATCGGTCGACCGCCGCCCTTCCTGCCTGGATGCCGTCGTCGGGCGGGATGGAGTCGGGGTCGATGGATGCCGCGCACGGCCCCGCGACGAGCGCCGTGTCGGGCGTGATGGTGCGCTTGACGAGCGCGAGCGCGATCGGCCCGAGTTCGTGGTGGTCGACGATCGTGCCGATCCGCCCGACCGTGCGGCCTCCCGCCGTGATGTCGTCGCCCGTCTCCGGTCGTCCGTCGGCCGAGCCGTCGAGATGGATCAGGACGAGGTGTCGCGGGGGCTTACCGAGATTGTGGACGCGCGCGACGGTCTCCTGGCCGCGGTAGCACCCCTTGTCGAGGTGGACGGCGCCGTACTGGTCGGGGCCGCCGATCCAGCGGGCCTCGTGCGGGATGGTGCGCTCGTCGGTGTCGACACCGATGCGGGGACGGACCGCTTCGACGCGCAGAGCCTCGAAGGCCCAGCTGCCGGCGGGGCGTGCGCCTGCGTCCCGCAGCGCGGTGAAGGTCGCGGTGAGCGACTCGCGCGGCACCAGAAGGTCGAAGGAGTGCTCGGTGGGCCACGGCATCCGGCGCACGAACCCGCCGGAGGGCAGAGCGACGGCCGCGTAGGGCTCGGTCGGCAACGAGCCGATGCCCAGTGCGGACAGCACGGCCGGGCTTCCGGACTCCGGCCCGAGCAGGCTCAGCATCGCGAGTTCGTTGCCGTCGCGGGGTTCGGCCTTCGCCCAGAACACCATCTTCTTCAGGAAGGCGAGCAGATCGGGTCCGCGATCGGCTTCGGTGTCGATCCACGTCACGCCGTCGAGGTCGGTCTGCACGAAATGGTGTTCGACGCGGCCGTTCGCATCGAGGCTGAGGTTCTCGGCGGAGGAACCCGCGGGGAGCGAGGCGATGTGCTGGCTGGTGATGGTGTGCAGCCAGCTCAGGCGTTCATCGCCGGGGACGGCGACGACGAAGCGGGTGGAACGATCGACCACCGCGGCTGCAGTGGACGCGGCACGTTGTTCGCCGAGCGGGTCGCCGTAATGCCAGGGAAGTCCGGCATCGGGCCCACCGGAGGGCGAGGCGACTGCGCCGGGAAGTGCGAGAAGGGCGCTTTCGGACACGATCGGAGACTCGGTCACGACACCAGTCTATGGGGAACCGGCCGACAGGTCTGCCAGTGGCTAGGCTGAGCCCCATGGCTGAGCGGGTGCTGGTGACGCTGGACGGCGAGGTGAGGGATGCGGACGCACCCCTTCTGCACGCCGACGATTTCGGTGTTCTTCGTGGCGACGGGGTGTTCGAGACGTTGCTCGTGCGAGGCGGTCGGGCGTGTGCGCTCGAACTGCACCTTGCCCGCCTCGTGGCGTCCGCGGCCTCCGTGCAGCTGCCCGAACCCGATCGCGACGACTGGCGACTGGCCGTCGATGTGGCCCTCGAACAGTGGGGCGCGGAGCGGGAGGGTGTCCTGCGGCTGGTCTACACGCGTGGCCGCGAGGGCGGCGACACCCCGACGGCCTTCCTGCTCGTGACGCCGGTGGCCGAACGTGTCGCCACGGTCCGGCGCGACGGTGTGTCGGTGGTGACCCTGGAGCGGGGCTACTCGACAGACCTCGCGCAGAAGGCGCCGTGGCAACTGCTCGGCGCCAAGACGTTGTCGTACGCGACGAACATGGCGGCGCTGCGCCACGCCGAGGCGGTCGGTGCGGACGACGTGATCTTCGTCAGCGCCGAGGGTTCTGTGCTCGAAGGTCCGCGTTCGACCGTGCTCGTCGCGCGCGGACGGACGCTGGTCACACCGCCGCCGGAGCAGGGGATCCTCCCCGGTACCACGCAGCAGGCGCTGTTCGATCTGGCGGGTGAACAGGATTTCGCGGTCCGGTACGAGCCGTTGCGCCCGGCGGATCTCGTCGTCGCCGACGGGGTCTGGCTCATCTCGAGCGTGGCTCTCGCGGTGCGTGTGCACACGCTCAACGGGCACGCGCTGGTGTCACGTGTCCAGGAGGGCGAAATCGAGGGTCTCGTGAGCAAGGCGGTCGACGCCGCCAAGTGAACGAGGTGGTCGACGCCGCCGGGTGAACGAGGCGGTCGACGCCGCCGGGTGAGCGGTGGCGGGTGTCCGCTGCGCTGTTCCACCTCCGATGTGACGTGTGTCCGATGTGTCGGGCGACACGAACGTGTTCCACTGTCCGCAATCGCTACTACATTCGGTAGTAACAAGGCCGGGAGAAGTGCTACCGGCATGATTGTGCGAACGAGAACCGCAGCGTCGGCCCACGCTCGGATTCCCGTACCGACCCGGGCCTCACCTCGGAGTGGCAATGGACGTCTTGGATCTGTCCCGGTGGCAGTTCGGGATCACGACGGTGTATCACTTCATCCTCGTGCCGTTGACGATCGGCCTCGCGCCGCTCGTCGCGATCATGCAGACGATGTGGGTGGTCACCGGCAAGGACCACTGGTACCGCCTCACGAAGTTCTTCGGGAAGATGTTCCTGATCAACTTCGCGCTCGGTGTCGCGACCGGCATCGTGCAGGAATTCCAGTTCGGCATGAACTGGAGCGAGTACTCCCGCTTCGTCGGCGACGTCTTCGGCGCACCCCTCGCCCTCGAAGGCCTCGTCGCCTTCTTCATGGAGTCGACCTTCCTCGGCCTGTGGATCTTCGGCTGGACACGGCTGCCGAAACTCGTACACCTCGCGACCATCTGGCTCGTCGCGATCGGCGTGAACGCCTCCGCCTACTTCATCATCGCGGCGAACTCGTTCATGCAGCACCCGGTCGGGGCGGTCTACAACCCCGAGACCGGACGCGCCGAGCTGACGAGCATCTGGGAACTGCTCACCAACAACACCGCGCTCGCGGCTTTCCCCCACGCGGTCGCCGGCGGATTCCTCACCGCCGCAACCTTTGTCGCAGGCATCGGCGGCTGGTGGATGGTCCGCAACATGCGACGCGCCGCCGCGATCCGCGCCTCGGAACCCGAAGAGGCACAGAAGCTCGAGGACGACGCCCGCGGACTGTTCCGCCCCGCGACCCGCCTCGGGCTGATGGTGATGATCATCTCCGGCATCGGGCTGTTCGTCACCGGCGACGTCCAGGCCAAGCTCATGTTCGAGCAGCAGCCGATGAAGATGGCCTCGGCCGAATCGCTGTGCCATACCGAGACCGACCCCAACTTCTCGATCCTCACCGTCGGCACACACAACGACTGCGACGGCGTCGTCCACGTCCTCGACGTGCCGATCGTCCTCTCCTACCTCGCCCAGGGTGAATTCTCGGGCGTGACGCTGCAGGGCGTCGAGGATCTGCAGGCGCAGTACGAGGAGCAGTTCGGCCCCGGTAACTACAAGCCCAACCTGTTCGTCACCTACTGGTCGTTCCGCGCGATGATCGGCCTGGCCGCCGGCTCCGCGGCCCTGGCCCTGGCCGGGCTGTGGGTCACCCGCCGAGGCCGGGTACCCGATCAGAAATGGTTCTCGTGGCTGTCGCTGATCGCGATCCCCACCCCCTTCCTGGCGAACAGCGCGGGCTGGATCTTCACCGAGATGGGCCGGCAGCCCTGGGTGGTGCACCCCAACCCGACGGGCGTGGACATGATCCGGCTCACCGTCGACCAGGGCGTCTCCGATCACACCGCCGGCACGGTGCTCACCTCGCTGATCGCCTTCACCCTCGTCTACGCGGCACTCGGAGTCGTATGGTTCTGGCTCATCCGCAAGTACGCGATGGAGGGTCCGCAGGAACACGACGCCCAGCCGCCGGGTTCCGGCGACGACACAGACGACACGCAGCCGACACAGCTGTCCTTCGCGTACTAGGAGTGGGCGGACATGGGACTTCAGGAAATCTGGTTCATCCTCATCGCAGTGCTGTTCACCGGCTATTTCGTCCTCGAGGGGTTCGACTTCGGTGTCGGCATGCACTTCCCGGTGCTCGGACGCGGCAGGACCGTCGAGGCCGACACCAGGCGCCGGGTGCTGCTCAACACGATCGGTCCGGTCTGGGACGGCAACGAGGTCTGGCTCATCACCGCGGGCGGTGCGCTGTTCGCGGCGTTCCCGGAGTGGTACGCGACCCTCTTCTCCGGTTTCTATCTCCCGCTGCTGCTGATCCTGCTCGCCCTGATCGTGCGGGTATGCGCCATCGAATGGCGCGGCAAGATCGACGACCCGGCCTGGCGTCGCCGCTGCGACTGGGGGATCATCTTCGGCTCGTGGGTCCCCGCAGTGCTGTGGGGCGTGGCGTTCGCGAACATCGTGCGCGGCGTGGCGATCGACGCCGACAAGCAGTACATCGGCGGCTTCTTCGACCTGCTGAATCCGTACGCTCTGCTCGGCGGGGCGACGACGGCGCTCGTCTTCGCCCTGCACGGTGCGGTCTTCATCGCGCTCAAGACCGAAGGCGAGGTCCGGACCGACGCCGTGGCGTTGTCGCGGAAGCTGGCCGTGCCCGCAGTCCTCGTGGCCGGCACGTTCGTGGTGTGGACACAGCTCGCCTACGGCAAGGGCTGGACGATCGCCCTCGTCGCCGTCGCGGCGGTCTCGCTGCTCGCGGTGGTCGCGCTGACCGTCGCCGAGCGTGAGGGCTGGGCGTTCGTGTTCACCACCGTGGCGATCGCCGCGACCGTGGTTCTGCTGTTCGCGTCGCTGTTCCCGAACGTGATGCCCTCGACTCTCGACCCGGCGTGGTCGCTCACGATCGAGAACGCCTCGTCGAGCCCGTACACACTGAAGGTCATGACGTGGGCCGCAGCGTTCATGACTCCGGTCGTCCTGGCCTACCAGGGCTGGACGTACTGGGTGTTCCGCCGGCGTCTGTCGACCGACCACATCCCGCACTCGATCGGATTGAAGATCGGCTCGAAGTGACGACGACGCACTCCTCCGTCCCCGCCGACGCCTCCGCGCGCCGGCGGGGACCGGTGGACCCGCGGTTGTGGCGCTACTCGGCCGCGGCTCGCGGATATCTCGTCCTGACGGTGGCCACCTCGGTGGTCGATGTCGTGATGGTCGTCGTCACCGCGCTCATGATCGGCCGGGTGCTCGCAGGTGTCATCACCACCGACGCCCGGTCGATCCTCGACTGGACGACCGAACTGATGATCCTCTCCGCGGCGATCGTCGTGCGGGTCGCGGTGACGTGGTTGCAGTCGCGGTACGCGCACCGTTCCGCGACCCGCGTGGTCGCCGGACTCGAGCACGACGTCCTCGACGCCGCAGCGAATCTGCCTCCGCGAGCACTCGATCCGCGACGCGACGAGATCGCGGTGGTCCTCACCCGCGGTCTCGACGGACTGAAGGACTATCTCACCGGCTATCTGCCGGCCCTGGTGCTGGCGGTGATCCTCACGCCGGTGACGATCGTCGTGATCGCCCTGCACGACCTCACCTCGGCGATCATCGTCGTGGTCACTCTCCCCCTGATCCCGATCTTCATGATCCTCATCGGCCTGCTCACCAAGGGCAAGGCCGACCGCACCTTGCGCGCGATGACCACCCTCTCGTCGCAACTGCTCGACCTGCTCGCGGGACTCCCGACACTGCGCGCACTCGGACGCGAGAAGGGGCCCGCCGATCGCGTGCGCGAACTCGGCGACGAGCACCGCGCGACCACGATGTCGGCCTTGCGCGTGGCGTTCCTGTCCGGAACGGTGCTGGAATTCCTTGCCACGCTGTCGGTCGCGCTGGTCGCCGTGAGTATCGGTATGCGATTGGTCTACGGAGCGATGCCGCTCGAAGCCGGCATCATCGCGTTGATCCTCGCGCCCGAGGCCTACCTCCCGCTGCGGACCGTCGGCAACAAGTTCCACGCCGCCGAGGACGGGATGGCCGCGGCCGACAAGGCGTTCGCCGTGCTCGACTCGGCGCCGGGTGAGGTGCACCCGCGAAGCGGGTCCGCGAGAACGATCGGCACCGGCCGAGCGGAGATGTGCGAGATCGTCTTCGACGGCATGAGCGTCCCCGGACGCGGCGGGAACGCCCCGCACCGACTCGACGCGGTCTGCCGTCCCGGGAAGATCACCGCGCTCACCGGTGCCAACGGGGCGGGCAAGTCCACGGCACTGCTGGCGCTGCTCGGTCTCGCCCAGCCGAGCGAAGGGGCCGTGACCGTCGACGGCCGGCCCGTCGTGGGCGACGAGGGCTGGTGGTCGCAGGTGGCATGGCTCCCGCAACGACCGGTGCTGCTGCCGGGCAGCCTCGCCGGCAACCTTCGGCTCACGGGCGTCGACCCGGACACCACCGATCTCGACGACGTCTGTGCGGCCACCGGTTTCGACAGCGTGCTCGCCGAACTCCCGGACGGCTGGGAGACCGTCGTCGGGGCGGGCGGCACAGGTCTGTCGCTCGGCCAACGTCAGCGACTGGCGCTCACCCGCACCCTCGCCTCCCCACGTCCGGTGCTGCTGCTCGACGAACCGACCGCCCACCTCGACGAGGACACCGAGGCCACCGTGCTCCACACACTGCGCGGTCTCGCCGCGACCGGGCGAACAGTGGTGGTGGTCGCGCACCGCCCCACCCTGCTCGCCATCGCGGACGAGGTCGTCACCGTCCACGCGGCACCGACCACGGAGGTGGCCCGATGAGGGGCGCGGAGGAAGCCCGATGAAGGACCTGCGCCGCGCGATGGCCCTGCTCGAACTCGAACCGCGCCGGGTGCTGCTCGCCGTCCTCGCCGGTGTCGCGACCCTCGGCAGCGCGCTGCTGCTCGCCGGCCTGTCGGCGTGGCTGATCGTGCGCGCGTGGGAGATGCCCCCCGTCCTCGACCTGACCGTCGCGGTCGTCGCGGTGCGGGCACTGGGCATCTCCCGCGGGTTGTTCCGCTACTTCGAACGTCTCGCGACACACGAGACCGCTCTGCGCGGCACGACGTCGGCCCGGGCGAATCTCTATCGGCGACTCGCGGACGGCGATCCGGCCGCTGCCCTGGGCCTCGGGCGCGGCGATCTGCTCGCCCGCACCGGCGCCGACGTCGACGCCCTCGGTGACGTCGTGGTGCGCGCACTCGTGCCCATCGCCGTCGCGTCCGTGCTCTC
>NZ_AJVB01000071.1:0-12360 GCF_000278445.1 Rhodococcus sp. R1101 | reverse complement strand
GGTGCAGCAGAACGTCGTGCTGACCACCCGCTCCGAGGTCTTCCAGCGGGTCGGCGCCGACCCGCAACAAGACTTCTCCACACCCGAGTTGACTCTTCCGCTCTCGGCCACGGTCGAGCGGGCGATCTCCGACAAGGATCCGAGCACCGTCGTCGACATCACGGTCGGGTCGGCGACGTCGCCGGACGGGACGCTCGGGTCGGCGCTGTCCGATGCCGAAGGCTCCGGAGCAGGATTGACGATCGGGCCGACCGGCGCTATCAGCGCGCTGCGCCTCGAACCTGCCCCCGATGCGGCGAACATCGCGCGGTCGGCGATCGAGCAGGCCTTCTACCAGGCCGTCTATCGCATCGTGTCGTTCCCGGAGGAAGCGATCGGGGTGGGCGCGGTGTGGGAGGTCCACCAGCAGGTGATGAGCGCCGGCATCACCCTCGACCAGGTGGGGACGGCGACGCTCGTCGAGCGCGAGGACGATCGCATCACGGTCGATGTGAAGGTCGAACAGACACCGCGTGAGTCCACCTGGGTGCTGCCGAACGGGCAGGGCCGTCTCGACATCGAGCAGTACACGATGGCCGGTGAGGGGTCGATGACGGTCGACACGTCGCTCCCCCTGCCGGTCGGCGGAGAGCTGACGGTGCGAGGCGATCAGACCTACGTCGAACCGGATGGCGGAACGCGGCTGTCCCAGTCGCAGGTCGACCGGGTGGGTTGGGCCGTCCCGGATCGGTAATCCGGAAACAGCAGGGAGACGACGGCGACGGCCGGCGCAGATGTTCCGCGCCGGCCGTCGAGTCGTTCGGGACGAGTACTACATCACGCGCAGGCCGGGGACTGCAGCTGCGCCATGTTGATCACGATGGAGCACGCGTAGTCCTTGGACACCTTCCAGGTGCCGTCCTCGGCGACGAAGTCGACCGTGCCGAAGGACGGCTGGTTGCTGCCCGCGAGCGCCATCTCCACACCGGCGGTGATGGTGCCGTTCTCGTTGTCGGTCACATCGACGACGTTCACCTGCACGCCGGCGTCGTTGGCGGCCTGGGCCACCTTGTTGATCAGCTCGGGATCCTCTTCGGCACCCTGGACCAGATCGGTCTTCTCGGACGCCGGGACGTTGAGGTCGAAGGCGCGCGCGAGGTCGGCGTTGAGTTCCTCGGGCGAGGGCACCGGCGGGTAGTCGGCGACCGGAGCCGCAGCGGTCGTGGTGGTGCTGGTCTTCGCGGTCTCGGAGGAGCTACCGCCGTCGTCCGAGCTGCAGGCGGACATCGTGAGGGCAGCGGCGAGCGCCACAGTGGCGACGGTGATCTTGCGAAGCTTCAACTTCTCGTCCTTCTCGTTCGGTCGTGCACGACGCGTTCGTCGTGCTCGGTCATCCGGCAGCGGATCGCCCGCAAGAGTACCCGGCGGTAGTGAGAGGACCGTGAGGACGCCGGGAACGTGTTTCAGTTCAGGCTCGCGAGGGGATCGGCGACCGTGAGCCCCGGATCGTTCTCGTCGAGCGTCCGCGCAGGTCCCGCGCCCGTGCTGCGGGTCTCGAAGCGGACGGTGACCACGCCGTGTCCCGCGCCCTGCACCCATCCGTGCCCGAACTCGGGATGGCGGACGTCGGCGCCGGGCGTCCAGCGGGTGGCCGGTCCGCTCGACGCGACCGCCTCCTCGTCGTCGTCCTCGGCCGGCACGGACTCCTCGGTCGCCGTCCGGTCGAGTTCGGGGAACAGCGTGTCCTGCGCGATCGCGGACAGACCCGCATAGCCGACACCGACGAGCCGGACGGGCCCGATCTCGAGGGGATCGAGCGCGAGACGTTGGGCCGCGGCGGTGAGCACCCGAACGTCCTCGGTGGCATAGGGCAGCGTCGACGACCTGGTGAGTACCGACATGTCGGCCTTGCGCAGCTTGAGCACCACCGTGCGGGCGGCACGGCCGTCCTTGCGCAGCCGGGAATGCGCGGCGGACGCGGACGCCGCGATCGCGCGCCTCAACCCGGGCATCGCGACGATGTCGGTCGGGAAAGTGGTCTCGGCGCTGACCTGTTTCGCCTCTGCGCGCTCGACGACGGGCCGGTCGTCGAACCCGTTGGCGAGCCGGTGCAGACCCGGTCCGGCCGTGCCGCCGAGGATCGATGCCGCCTCTGCGACCGGCAGGGCCGCGAGATCTCCGATCGTCTCGATGCCGAGCCGCCGCAACCGATCCTCGGCCACCGGGCCGATACCCCACAGTCTGCGCACGGGCAGGCCGTGCAACAGCGGGAGTTCGCCCTCCGGCCTCACGACGAGCACACCGTCCGGTTTCGCGAGACCGGATCCGATCTTCGCGATCTGCTTGCCCGACCCCGCTCCGATGGACGCGACGAGACCCGTTCTCTCCCTCACATGTTCGCGTAGCTCCGAACAGAACCACTCGACCTCGGCGGCGTCGGCACCCACCAGTTCGGGAGGTTCGGCGAACGCCTCGTCGAGCGAGAGGGTCTCGAGGATCGGGATCCGGGCGCGCAGGGTGTCGAAGACGAGTCCGCTCAGTTCGCGGTAGAGGATGCCGCGCGGAGGCAGCACGACCGCAGCCGGTCCGACGAGTCGGCGTGCCCGACTCATCGGCATGGCCGAGCGCGCGCCGTAGACGCGTGCCTCGTAACTCGCACCGGCGACCACCCCGCGGGCCCCGAGCCCCCCGACGAGGACCGGCCGACCCCGCAGGGTCGGCCGGGTCAACTGCTCGGCGGACGCG
This sequence comes from Rhodococcus sp. R1101, assembly GCF_000278445.1. Taxonomy (NCBI): domain Bacteria; kingdom Bacillati; phylum Actinomycetota; class Actinomycetes; order Mycobacteriales; family Nocardiaceae; genus Rhodococcus; species Rhodococcus sp. R1101. The sequence continues at coordinate 9,636 of NZ_AJVB01000071.1, read as the reverse complement.
AAGAACGCGTCGAGATCCAGGTGCAACACCCAGCGACGAGTCACGCCTTGACGATCGACGCGCGCGTCCCCTCGCCCAGTTCGATCGCGTCGCCCTCGGCCGCACCGAGTTCGAAGGTCGTGGCGAGGATCTCACCCGCGATCAGATCACGATGGCGGGCAGCCCATTCCGCACGCTCGGTCGGAACTTCGAACCGCACCGAAATGCGGTCCGAGACCTCCAGTCCGAGATTGCGGCGCGCGTCCTGGAATTCGCGGATGCGGTCCTTGGCCCAGCCCTCGGCCTCGAGCTCCTCGGTGACCGTCGTGTCGAGGACCACCAGCCCGTTGCCGCCCGGCAGTGCGGCCGTGGATTCCAGTTCGGCGGCGACGAGGCGGCTGGTGTACTCCTCGGACAGCAGTGTGATGCCGGCGGCGGTGACCGTACCGTCCTCCGCCTGCGACCAGTCTCCGGCCTTGACGGCCTTGATGACCTTCTGCACGTCCTTGCCGAGGCGCGGACCGGCCGCACGCGCGTTGACGACCACCTCGAAGCGGCCGTGGGCCTCGACGTCGTCGGTCGTCACGACCCGCTTGACGTTGACCTCGTCCTTGATGAGGTCGACGAACGGATCGAGGTGCGCCGATCCCGGGGTTGCGACCGTGACCTCCGGCAGCGGCAGCCGCACGCGCAGCTTCTGCGCCTTGCGCAGCGACAGCACGGTCGAGCACACACCGCGCACCTCGTCCATCGCGGCGACGAGCGCCGGATCCGACGGCAGGTCGTCGGCGGCCGGCCAGTCCGTCAGATGCACCGACCGGCCCCCGGTCAGACCCCGCCAGACCACCTCGGACGCCATCGGCAGCAACGGCGCGGCCAGGCGCGTGACGACCTCGAGCACCGTGTGGAGGGTGTCGATCGCGTCGGTGTCCTCGTCCCAGAACCGGTTCCGCGAGCGCCGCACGTACCAGTTGGTCAGCGCGTCGCAGAAGGTGCGCAGTTCGTCGCACGCACCGGCGATGTCGACCGTCTCGAGCGCCTCGGTGATGACCTCGCGGGTCTGCGCGAGCTTGGCGAGGATGTACCGGTCGAGCACGTTCGGCGAATCGGTCCGCCAGGTGCCCGGCTTCGACGCGTACAGCTGCAGGAAGCTCCACGCGTTCCACAGCGGCAGCAGCGCCTGCCGTACGCCCTCGCGGATGCCCTGTTCGGTGACGACGAGGTTGCCGCCGCGCAGGATCGGCGACGACATGAGGAACCACCGCATGGCATCGGAGCCGTCGCGGGCGAAGACCTCGTTGACGTCGGGGTAGTTGCCCTTCGACTTGCTCATCTTCAGACCGTCGTCGCCGAGGACGATGCCATGGGCAGCAACACATTTGAAGGCGGGACGGTCGAACAGCGCGGTCGCGAGGACGTGCAGCGTGTAGAACCAGCCGCGGGTCTGCCCGTTGTACTCGACGATGAAGTCGCCCGGATAGTGCGTGTCGAACCAGTCGCGGTTCTCGAAGGGGTAATGCACCTGAGCGAACGGCATCGAACCGGACTCGAACCAGCAGTCGAGCACCTCGGGAACGCGACGCATCGTCGACTTGCCGGTCGGGTCGTCGGGGTTGGGCCGGGTGAGTTCGTCGATCATCGGCCGGTGCAGGTCGGTGGGCCGCACACCGAAGTCGCGTTCGAGTTCGTCGAGCGAACCGTAGACATCGACGCGCGGGTACTCCGGATCGTCCGACACCCACACGGGGATCGGGCTGCCCCAGTACCGGTTACGGCTGATGTTCCAGTCGCGGGCACCTTCGAGCCATTTGCCGAACTGGCCGTCGCGGATGTGTTCGGGCACCCATGTGATCTGCTGATTGAGTTCGACCATGCGGTCGCGGAAGCGGGTGACGGCGACGAACCACGACGGCACCGCCATGTAGATCAGCGGCTGGCCCGACCGCCACGAGTGCGGGTAGGAGTGCTCGATGGTCTCGTGCCGCAACAACTTTCCGGCGGCCTTGAGGTCCTTGATGATCACCGGATTGGCGTCGAAGACCTGCAGGCCCTCGTACGGCGGGACCATCGAGGTGAACTTGCCGCCCGGGTCGAGCGGCTGCACGAGCTCGATGCCGTTGCGCTGGCAGTACTCCATGTCCTCCTCACCGAAGGCCGGTGCGAGGTGGACGATTCCGGTACCGGATTCGGTGGTGACGTAGTCGGCGGCGATGACCTGGTGGGCGTTCTCCCGCCCGGTGAAGAAATCGAAGGGCGGCTCGTAGGCGAGGCCGACGAGGTCGGCGCCGCGGTAGCGGCCGAGGACCTCGGGCTCCTCGCCGAGTTCGCGGGCGTAATGACCGAGGCGGTCCTGCGCGAGCAGGTAGATCTTCGCGTCGGCGCCGCGCACCGCGACATACTCGATTTCGGGGTGCACCGCGATCGCGAGGTTCGACGGCAGGGTCCAGGGCGTGGTGGTCCAGATGAGCGCGCACGCACCGTCGAGTTCGGAGCCGGGGGCGCGCAGCACCATGTCGACGGTGACCGCCGGGTCCTGACGCATCTTGTATGCGTCGTCGAGGCGGGTCTCCTGGTTCGACAACGGCGTCTGCTCGTACCAGCTGTAGGGCAGCACGCGGAAGCCCTGGTAGATCAGGCCCTTCTCGTACAGCGACTTGAACGCCCACATGACCGACTCCATGAAGTCGAGGTCGAGTGTCTTGTAGTCGTTGTCGAAGTCGACCCACCGGGCCTGACGGGTGACGTAGTCGCGCCACTCACCGGTGTAGCGCAGCACCGACTGCTTGCAGTACGCGTTGAACTCGGCGAGGCCCATCGAGTCGATCTGCGACTTGTCGGTGATGCCGAGCTGCTTCTCGGCCTCGAGTTCGGCGGGCAGACCGTGACAGTCCCAGCCGAAGCGGCGGTCGACCTTCTTGCCGCGCATGGTCTGGAAGCGCGGAACGACGTCCTTGACGTAGCCGGTGAGCAGGTGCCCGTAGTGCGGCAGGCCGTTCGCGAAGGGCGGGCCGTCGTAGAAGACGAAATCGTCGGCGCCGTCGCGATTGCGCAGGGACGCCTCGAAGGTGCCGTCGGTGGCCCACTGTGCGAGGACGCGCTCTTCGAGCGCCGGGAAGTCGACGCCCGAATCGCGCGGCAGGTCGTAGTCGACGCGCGGATATCCGGCGGTACCGCCGGCGGTTGCCGCGGTGGGATCCGGTGCAGCGTGGTTCTCGGTCACAGCGTGGCTCCTCCGTGCCTGGATACGTCTCGGCACGGGGACGATCACCGTGCGCGTGCACGGCTACCGCGGTACCACCCCGCTTGCACGTCCCGGAGGACGGCCACTCGTTCGGGCTGTGACGGGCCCACCCGTCCGGTTCTAGTGAGCGACCGCGGCGGTCGCCGTTCTTCCGGAGGCTCCCCGGTGATGGCCGGATCGACGCCGCCCCGCATGCGCGGGATCGAGTTTCACTCGATGGTGCATATTGTAGGACGCTTCAGCGATCCGACGAATTCCGGTCGCCGGGACGCGGACGCGGTGCGCGCCGGCCGCGACGTCCGGCCTGCCCGGCGGACCGCGGATCGGCCCACTCGCCTCCGGCCGAGCTCCGTCCGCCGAGTGCGCTCGCGAGCAGGATCACCGCTCCCACGACGCACACCGCGATACAACCCCATGCCCAGACCACGGATCCGGTCATCAACGCGATCACGAGGAGACCGAATCCGACAGCTGCGAGTACCAGCGTGACGACGAGCACGACGCTCCTCCTCTACCGAGGTACAGCACCAGGGCCGTACAGCATCAGGCCGGAGACCGTCGGTCAGCTGTTGCCCTTAGCGAAGGACGACGACCCGAACGACGACGAGTTGGACTGGTTGAACGCTTCCTGTCCGCCGTCCACCGGAACGGCCGAACCACGCTGCTCGAGCTCTTCGAGCTGCGATTCGAGGTAGGACTTCAGACGCACTCGGTACTCGCGCTCGAACGTCTTGAGCTGCTCGATACGACCCTCCAGCACGGAACGCTGCTGGTTGATGGTCGCCATGATCTCGGTGTGCTTCTTCTCGGCGTCGGCCTGCAGGGCGTCGGACTTCTCCTTGGCCTGACGCAGCTGCGTCTCGGAGCGGGTGCGCGCGTCGGCGAGCATCGCGTCGGACTTCTGCCGCGCGTCGGCGATCATCGCCTCGCTGCGGGTGCGGGCATCGGAGACGAGCTGCTCGGAATTCGTCCGGGCATTGCGGACGAGCTCCTCGGCCTCGGCCTTGGCATCGCCGGTGAGCCGGTCGGCCATCTCCTGGGCGAGTCCGAGGACCTTGGCGGCCTGCATGCTCGCGTCGCCGCTCGACGGTGCCGCGGCGACCGGAGCGGGGGCCGGCGCCGGAGCGGGCTCCGGCTTGGGCGTCTCCACCACGCGTGCGGGTTCCGGTTTGGACGGGTCCGCCGGCGCGGACGACGACGCGGTGCGCGGCGCCTTCTTGGCCTCGGCGAGCTCCTGGTCGAGTTCGGCCACCCGCTGACGCAGGTCGGCGTTCTCCTCGATGAGATTCGTCAGCTCCTGCTCGACGAGATCGAGGAAGGCGTCGACCTCGTCCTCGTTGTAACCACGCTTCCCGATCGGAGGCTTGCTGAACGCGACATTGTGCACATCAGCTGGTGTCAGCGGCATGGAAGGATCCCTTCACGCGTCGAGTAAGCGGTCAAGCAGGCGTTCTGAGTAATCGACAGTGCGTTACGCGTATCAAAACCCACTGTATATGGCACTCCATTGTGGCACACGGCAGCTCCGGGACTGCCCGGCACGACGCCGGACGGGGGCGTCATGCTGCTCCGCCCCTGGGCAGGAATGCCATGAGGAAATACACGATGAACAGCAAGACCATGATGGACAGATCGAGCCGTACACCACCGAGATTGAGCGGAGGAATCAACCTCCGCAGCAGCTTCACCGGCGGGTCCGTGACCGTGAAGATCGCTTCGAGGACGACGACGACGAAGCCGGACGGCTTCCACTCCCGCGCGAAGGTTCTGATGAACTCGACGATGATCCGTCCGATCAGCAGAAGCCAGAAGATGAACAGCAGGAACCACAGCACCTCGAAAACGGCCACCTGCCCACAATGCCCGACGAGGACGGGTCGATCAAAACCGAAACGCCCGGCCTGCAGTGATCTGCATCATGGCCGGGCGTGTCGGGACACTCGAGGGACGGCGACGGGCGTGCGACGCCGGGCGCGACGTGCGCGCCCGCGCATCGCGCGTCGACTACTGCTGGTTGTAGAAGCCCGTCTCGGCGATGCGCCGCCGCTCCTCCGCGGACACGTCGATGTCGGCGGGCGAAAGCAGGAAGACCTTGGTGGCCACCTTGTCGAACGAGCCGCGCAGCGCGAACGCGAGTCCGGCCGCGAAATCGACGAGACGCTTGGCGTCGGCGTTGCTCATCTCGACGAGGTCCATGATGACCGGAGTCCCGTCGCGGAAACGCTCACCGATCGTCCGCGCCTCGCTGTAGTCACGGGGGCGCAACGTGGTGATCTTGGACAACGGACCTCCCTCGTCGAAAAGCGCGCCACGCCGGGGTTCGGCGCGCTCGAGCCGGCTCTCGGCACCCAGGGATGCACGCCCGGCGACAGCACGGGCCGGGGCGGGCGCCGGGCGGGCACTGCGGGCCGTGATGGGCTCGACCCGCGGGCGGGGTGCCGGCTCGTACCGGTCGAATTCGTCGTGTTCGAACTCGCGGACCGGTTCCTCGCGATGCGACGGGGCGTACTCGTCGCGGTGCGACGGCGCGTAGCCGCCGTAGGGCGCGTCGCCGTAGTCCCGATCGCGGTCGCGACGGCCGCTCGCCGGATCGTCGAGGTATTCGTCCTCGTAATCCTCGAGCGGCACCATCCCGAAGTACGCCTTGAACTTGTGGAGTGTGCTCATCGATCGCCTTTCCCTCGCGCGGCGGATGTCATTCAGGCTAACGGTCGATACCCCAAGACCGCCGTTCCGACACGCACGCACGTCGAACCCCACCGAACCGCGTGTTCGAGGTCACCGGACATCCCTGCGGACAACTCCACGGCCGCGGGGTGATCCTCCAGCAGGCGTGCATGCAGGCCGTGCAGCTGCTCGAACGCGCGCTCGGGCTCCCACCCGAGCGGTGGGACACCCATCAGGCCTCCGAGTTCGAGCACCTCGGACGCGCCGACCGCGTCCGCGAGGGCCGGAAGATCCTCGGCCACCACGCCGCCCCGCTCTCGGTCTCCGTCGAGGCTGACCTGCAGCAGCGCGCGCAGCGGGGCCTCGCGTTCACCGTCGTCGAGCGCTGCCCGCACACCCTTCTCGAAGGCGTGCACGAGACGGAGACTGTCAACCGAGTGCACCGTGTGCGCCCAGCGGGATACGGCACGAGCCTTGTTGCGCTGCACCCGCCCGATCATGTGCCACTCGACCGGCTCGGCCACGCTCGCCCGGAACTCGGCGATCTTCGCACTCGCCTCCTGCTCACGCGATTCGCCGAAGCGTTCACATCCCAGCCCGTGGAGGAGCACGGCATCCGAGGCGGGAAAGAACTTGGTGACGGTGAGCAGTGCGACCTCCGACGGATCCCGACCGGCCGCGCGGGCCGCGGCGTCCAGTCGCTCGCGGACGGCGGCGAGACGTCCGGCGAGTTCGCGGCGCCTGTCCTCGGAGGCCGGAGCGCTCACGCCGTCCCCTCCCCGCGTGCCTCCTCGAGCCAGACGACCGAGGCGAACCTGCCGGTGGGTGCCGAACGCCGGTGACTGAACAGGGCGGTGTCCTCGATCGTGCACCGCGGATCCTCGACCACGGCCGTCACACCGTGCTCGGCGAGCTGCCGGCGCAGACCGGCACGCAGATCGAGACCGGGCGTGCCGCGACTCGTGCGGGTCGCGCTGCCCGGCAGGTGGGCCTCGACGTCGGCTCTCATGGCCGCGGGCACCTCGTAGTTCCGTCCGCTCGCCGCCGGTCCGAGCAATGCGCCGATGCGCTCGGGGCGGGCCCCGAGGTCGACCATGACGTCGAGGACCCGGGGCAGGATTCCGATGCGCGCACCGACACGACCGGCGTGCACGGCAGCGATCACCCCGGCGGCCTCGTCGGACAGCAGGATCGACACGCAGTCGGCACTGAGGGTCGCGAGCGCGAGCCCGGTCTCGCGCGTGACGAGCGCATCGGTGGCAGGAACCGGACCGGTCACCGGGCCGTCGACCACGGTGACGTTGCGGCTGTGGATCTGTTCCATCCAGACGAAGCGTTCGGGCGGCAGCCCGATGACGGACGCGAGTCGCCGCCGATTGGCGGCGACCGCGGCCGGATCGTCACCGACGTGGTCGGCGAGGTTGAAACTGTCGTACGGACCTGCGGACACCCCACCGGCCCGTGTGGTCACGACCCGGCGCGCACGCAGCAGGCGATGCGGAGCCGTCAACGGCGCATGAAGATCGGCACGTCGACGTCGTCGTCACCGTCGTCGTCGATGTCCACGCTGCGCGGTGCGTTGCCCCCTCCTGCCGGAGGCTGGCCGGCAACAGGCGCCGGGTCCCGCACGGGAGCCGGCTCGACCGGCTCGCGCTCCGGGCGGCCGAGTTCGCCGGCGCGGGCGACACCGATCGCACCGGGACGGCCGGACGGCTGCTGCTGCTGTTGTTGCGGCTGCTGCTGCGACTGGCCCGGCTGCTGCTGACCCACCTCGACCGGACGGCGAGCGGGGGTTCCGCCCTCGAACCCGGCAGCGATGACGGTCACTCGGACCTCGTCGCCGAGCGAGTCGTCGATGACCGTGCCGAAGATGATGTTGGCGTCGATGTGCGCGGCCTCCTGCACGAGCGAGGCGGCCTCGTTGATCTCGAACAGACCGAGATCGGATCCGCCGGCGATCGAGAGCAGCACGCCGCGCGCACCTTCCATCGACGCCTCGAGCAGCGGCGAGTTGATCGCCGCCTCGGCGGCCTTGATGGCACGACCCTCACCACGCGACGAGCCGATGCCCATCAACGCCGAGCCGGCGCCCGACATGACGCCCTTGACGTCGGCGAAGTCGACGTTGATCAGACCCGGGGTGGTGATCAGGTCGGTGATGCCCTGCACACCGTTGAGGAGCACCTCGTCGGCGGAACGGAAGGCGTCCATGAGGCTGACGGCGGCGTCGCCGAGCTGCAGGAGCCGGTCGTTGGGGATGACGATGAGAGTGTCGCAGGATTCGCGCAGCGTCTGGATTCCGGTGTCGGCCTGGCTGCCGCGGCGCTTGCCTTCGAACGAGAACGGGCGCGTGACGACACCGACGGTGAGCGCGCCGAGCTTGCGGGCGATGCTCGCGACGACGGGTGCACCGCCGGTACCGGTTCCACCGCCCTCGCCGGCCGTCACGAAGACCATGTCGGCGCCCTTGAGCACCTCTTCGATCTCGTCCTTGTGGTCTTCGGCGGCCTTGCGGCCGACCTCCGGGTCTGCGCCGGCGCCGAGTCCGCGGGTCAATTCGCGACCGACGTCGAGCTTGACGTCGGCATCCGACATGAGCAGTGCCTGCGCGTCGGTGTTGACGGCAATGAACTCGACTCCCTTGAGTCCCTGCTCGATCATGCGGTTGACCGCGTTCACGCCGCCACCGCCGATACCGACGACCTTGATTACGGCGAGGTAGTTGTGCGGGGGCGTCATGTGCTCTCGCCTTCCTGAAGTTCCGGGTGGTGCATGCTTCCGGGTGGTGCTCGGGTCTGGGTGGTGCTGGGTCGGGGTCTGGCTCATGTCGGTCGCGTCCGCCTGTCGGACGGCCATGCAGCACGTCGCCTCGACAAACCCTCAACCACAGCTTGAAGGTTATGTCAAGTAACGCGGCTGTCCGAAACGCTATGGCACGGGTACCGGGATTAGCCAGCAGACGCGCCGGACACGCCGCACGAATTTCACCGATGCCTCACCTCACCGTCGGCAGGTCGGGACTCGCCACGTCGAATCGCTCCCCCGGCTGTGTCAGCAGCGGACCGACGACCGCCGCCTTCCGGTCCGAACGATCGACTCCACCCCACACCACGACACGCCCGTCGGTGAGCACGAGCGAGATGTCGGAGGCCGTCGGCGCTTCGATCGTCTCGACCTGGACGCGCAGCTCGGGCGGCAGCATGTCGAGCACCTCCACGGCAGCGCGGGTCGTGGGATCACCCGTGCCGGGCGAGGGCGTCACCAGTCGCGGGGTGAACATCGGTGGTGGCTCGACCGCGAAGTCGACCCCCTCGATGTCGACCGAATGGGTGCCGTCGGGTGCGTCGAAGAAGACCATCGCCTCCCGTTCCGTGACCGTCACACGCACGGAGGAGGGATACACCCGCTGCACCCGGACCGAGGCCGCGCGGGGAATCGTCGCGACACGCTGCGCCGCCGCTGCCGTGTCGACCCGCAGCAGCGGTGTGCCCTCGGCGACCTCGAGCGCGTCGACCACTTCGTCGTAGGTGACGACCTCGATCCCCGTCACCTCGATCGACCGCACGGACAGCAACGGCGACAACCAGGCCACCGCGATCGCCCCGAGGAGCACCACGACGATCCCTGCCCCGACGAGCACGGTCCGCAACCGCACCGACCGACCCGACGGGCGGCGGGCGGTGCTGCGTTCCCTGGGTCCCCCGGGTTCACGGGGCTCCCGTGACGGTCGCCCACGACGTGCACGTGAC
>NZ_AJVB01000070.1:0-12443 GCF_000278445.1 Rhodococcus sp. R1101 | reverse complement strand
TCACCCACGTCACGGGCGACAAGGACACCCCTCCGGACGAGGCCGGTATCGAGGAGGAGCGGCGGCTTCTCTACGTCGGCGTCACCCGTGCCCGCGTGCACCTGCAACTGTCGTGGGCGTTGTCCCGCACTGCAGGCGGACGCCGGTCGCGCCGGCGTTCGCGTTTCCTGCACGGGCTCATCCCCGACAGCTCACCCGCGTCGAAGATCGCCGAACCGGCGTCCCCGCGGAAGAAGCGCCCGCAGTGCCGCGTCTGCGGCAAACCGCTGATGGGCACCACCTCGACCATGCTCGGCCGCTGTGAGGCCTGCCCGTCCGACCTCGACGAGAACCTGCTCGTCGCGCTCAAGGAATGGCGTCGGGAACGGTCGAAGGAGATGAAGGTGCCGGCCTACGTCGTCTTCAGCGACAACACGCTCGTCGCGATCGCCGAGCAGCAACCGCGCGACGACCGCGCGCTGGTCGCCATCCCGGGGATCGGCGCGAAGAAACTCGAACAGTACGGCGCCGACGTGCTCGCACTCGTGCGGGGCGAGCGCACGGCCCACACCCTCGATCTCTGACGCCTGTCGTCGTCCGAAATCAGCCGGCGCACAGGCAGAAATAGTGTCCGGCCGGGTCGCGGAACACCCGGAACGTGCTCGTGCTCGACCCGTCGTCGGCGCGCAGTGCGTCGAGACCGAGGACGAGACGTTCGGCCTCGTCGAGGTCGGGTACGTGGAAGTCGAGATGGGCGTGCACTCCGTCGGCCGGCCAGTGACGCGGTGTGAAGTCGGGGTCGCGCTGGAACGCGATGGCGGTCGAGTCGTCCCGGGTGAGTTCGACCCAATCCTCCCTGTCGTCGGTGATCGTCCATCCCAGCAACCGGCGATAGAAGTCGGCGAGGCCGCGCGGGTCCGGGCAGTCGAGCACGGGCAGGAATCTCGTGGTCGCGAGGGACATGCTGTCCGACTGTAGTCCCGAGACCGGATGAGCGACACGAAACCGCAGGTAGAAAATCACTTGTGCCGGTCGTGCCCGTGAATCTAGGCTGGATGACGATGTCACGGGAGACGGCCCGTGCGCGACGTGAAAGTGAGGTGGCCCCGATGCTCGGCTTCGACGCTCCGGCAGCGGCAGCGGCCCCTCGTGTCGCTGTGGCCGCCGCTGTCACCCGCACTGCCACACCTGTGGCTCTCGCGGTGGCAGCCGCGCCGCGTGCACGCCGTCGTGTGTACGCCGCTGCCGTCTCGTCCGTGGTCGGAAGTCGATCGGGAAGTATCTCCCCGTAGACCTTTCGTTTCCTCCAGGCCACGGACCCCGCCCAGCGGACCGTGGCCTTTCTCGTTTTCGGGCCGGGTTCGCATCGTATTTTCACGAACCGACGAAGGAGCTCACGTGCCGAGCGACAACCTGCCGAGCCTGTCGAACCGAACGGAAGGAGACGAGATGCGTCGTACCGACACCCTCCTGCCGTGTCACGGCGGTACGGATCTGCCGTATCACAGCGGTACCGATCTCCCGTGCCGCGACAACGACCCCGATCTGTGGTTCGCCGAGACCCCGGCGGAACTCGAGTACGCCAAGACGCTGTGCGCGGGCTGCCCGGTGCGGGCCCAGTGCCTCGATGCCGCTCTCGAGCGGGAGGAACCGTGGGGCGTGTGGGGCGGGGAGATCATCGACCCCGGTGTCGTCGTCGCACGCAAGCGGCCGCGGGGCCGGCCACGGAAACATCCGGTGCCCGACTCCCGCAAGGAACTGGTTTGTGCGTGAATCCGGTTGCCCGGCTTCGTCACTCCACGGCGAAGCCGGGTAGCCATTCGCTCAGGATGCGCATGTACGGCGCCTCGGCGTCGAGCTGAGCGCAGATGCCGACCGACCCCAGCAGCACCCGGAACACGCTCACGTACTCGGGCGGCAGGTTCAGCGTCCGGGCCGTCTTGAAGGTGGAACTCGAGAAGTCCGTGGCCGTTCCCGCCACTCGCTGCAGCCACGCGCGGGTGAAGTGGAACGACTCGGTGTGGATCGGATCGGTGAACGGCCGCAGGTAGTCGGCGATCTCCTCGTCGGTGACCGTACGGCCGGGCAGAACGAACTTGTTGTCGTAGAGGAGTCGGGTGAGCTCGTCGAAACGTTCGTCGAGGGCGAGCCGGACCATTCGACCGAGCACCGGCGGGAACCCGTCGGGCATCGCCGCGGTCGCGCCGAAGTCGATGACCCCGAGGCGGCCGTCGTCGAGAAGCATGAAGTTGCCCGGATGCGGGTCGCTGTGGAGCAGACCGGCGCGTGCGGGCGAACAGAAATGGAACTCCGCGAGCAGCGCGCCGGCGCGGTTGCGCTGCTCGCGCGTACCACCCGTGATGATCACCGACAGCGGTGTGGCCGAAAGCCACTCGGTCACAACGACCTTCGGTGCGCTGGCGACGACGCGCGGGACCACGAACTTCTCGTCGCCGGCGAAGGCCTTCGCGAAGGCCCGCTGGTTGTCGGCTTCGATCCGGTAGTCGAGCTCTTCCTCGGTGCGTGCGGACAACTCGTCGAGCAGCGCGCGCACATCGGCACCCGGCATCATCGTGGCGAACAATCCGGCGAACCGGGACAACGTGCGCATGTCGGCGCGCAGAGCCTCGTCGGCCCCCGGATACTGGACCTTCACCGCGACCTCGCGACCGTCCGACCACACGGCCCGGTGTACCTGGCCGATGCTCGCGGAGGCGACGGGCACGTCGTCGAACGATTCGAAACGCTCGCGCCACTTCGTGCCGAGCTGCTGGTCGAGCACGCGGTGCACGGCCCGGGCGGGCAGGGGAGGGGCCTCGGCCTGAAGCTTGGTCAACGCCTCCCGGTACGGTTCGGCGAACTCCTCCGGGACGGCGGCCTCCATCACGCTCAGGGCCTGCCCGAACTTCATGGCACCGCCCTTGAGCTCACCGAGCACGCTGAACAATTGCTCAGCGGCCTTCGCTGTCATCTCGGCGTCGATCTCCTCCCGATCGCCGCCGGCGAGCCGGCGACCGAAACCGACGGCGGCGCGCCCGGCGATTCCCAAGGGGATGCTCGCGAGCTTGGCAGTGCGGGACGAGCTTCTGCGAGGGATGTCTGGCACGCCCCCCATCATGCCTGACCGGCCGGAGCGATGGCCGAGCAGTCGCAGTGGGGATGACGGACCCATCGCCGCGTGACGATGCGGTGGGTTCGCAGGTCGAGTTCGAGTGTGCGGTCGACTGCCGGAGTGACGGAGGGGTCGCCGGAGAGGAACGCCTCGACCTGCCCGACGGCCATCGCGGCGGTCGCCGAGGTCACGGCGCGGCCGGCGTGACCCTGCCGTCCGTACAGTTGGCTCGCCAACCGCGGCCAGGACGGATCGAGGTCGGTCCGTACGAGATCGGCGCAGCGCAGACAACTGCTCCGCCCGGGCAGCACGAACGGGCCCACGACGCCGCGTCCGTCCCGGATCCGCACCGCGAGATGGGGGACACGGGCGCGGACGAGGGTCCTCACGAGGTGGGGATCGGGTACCTGACGGTCGGCGAGTACGACACAGTCGGCGGGTCCCTGCGGTTCGTCACCGGACGTCGACCGCACCCACCGCACGTCCCACACCGGAAGATCCTCGACGATCGCCGCGGCGAGCGGACCCGAGCCGTGCACCCGCACCCGACGCGGACGCGTGGAACCGGTCGCGGGCGCCGGGATCCGGTGGACGGTGCCCGTCGCGGCAAGTTCGTCGAGGACCTGCCGGACCGGTCCGGGCGGGAGACCGCGCAGCGCGGCAGCGTCCAGCACCTCGTCAAGCGTGAGGCGCCCGTCGAGCAGCCGGACGAGAATGCCGAGGTCGAAGCTGTCCATACCCTCGGGTGGAACGACGACCGTTGCAGTGTCGGGACCCCAGCCGAGCTGGATCGAGCCGTCGGACCGTTCGAGCACGGCCAGTTCCGGATCGACCCGGAGAACCGCTCGCTCCGGCGGTGCAGGGGTCGTGGTCGTCTCGCGCGGTGCGGTGATCATGGGGACAGCCTGACAGCGCCCGCACCTTCGGACCGCTCACGAGAAGTAGTTGTCCACAGGGCGGGCGTGCCCGGTCGCCACCGGCGAAGCCGATCTACGGGGTGGGGTCGTCTCCGGGACGATCCTCGTCGGGTCGATCCTCGGCCGCGCGATCTCGTTCGGCCTGCTCGCGTTCCATCGTCGCCTGCAACTGGGCGATCGGATCCTCGAAGGCCCCGGTGCCGCCACCGATCACGCGGTCGACGAATGCCGCCGGGTTGTCGAGATCCGACGAGTCCGGCAGCAGGTCGGGGTGTTCCCACACGTGGTCGCGAGCTTCGGCGCCGGCATCGGTGGTCAGACGGCGCCACAACGCGGCGGCCTCGCGAACCTTCCGCGGCCGGAGTTCGAGACCGACGAGCGTGGCGAAGGTCTGCTCGGCGGGTCCGCCTGTGGCGCGGCGACGACGCAGCGTCTCGGTCAGCGCCGATGCACCCGGCAGTCGCTCGCCGAGCGCGTCGGCGACGACCGTCTCGACCCATCCTTCGACGAGCGCGAGCATCGTCTCGAGCCGTTCGAGTGCGGCCTTCTGTTCCGGGGTGGTCTGCGGTTCGAACGCGCCTTGCTTGAGGATCTCCTCGAGCTTGGACGGGTCGCTGAGCGCCGAGGGGTCGAGACCCTGCGCGAGGTCCTCGATCGACGACATGTCCATGCGGATCCCGCGCGCGTACTCCTCGACGGTCGCCAGCATCCGCTGACGCAACCACGGCACGTGGCTGTAGAGGCGCTGGTGGGCAGCTTCGCGTGCGGCGAGGAAGACGAGCACTTCCTGGGCGGGCTGCTCGAGTCCCTCACCGAAGCTCTCGACCGCGGCCGGCAGCAGCGCGGCCGTACCCTCCGGGCCGAGCGGAAGTCCGATGTCGGTGGAGGTGAGCACTTCCTTCGACAGCTGGCCGAGTGCCTGGCCGAGTTGGGAGCCGAAGGCGACGCCGCCCATCTGGGAGAACATGCCCATCATGGGTCCGGCCATCGCGCGGGCCTCTTCGGGCAGACCGCCGAGCATCATGCCGTTGACCTGCTCGGCGATCGGGTCGCACAGACGCTTCCACGTCTCGAGGGTGTTGTCGAGCCAATCGACGGGTGTCCATGCGACGGCCTTCGACGCCCCCGCGGGCAGCGTGGTGGCCGCGTCGAGCCACAATTCGGCGAGCCGCGCGGCGTCGGCCACGGCGTCGGCGGTGCGGGGGGAGACGGCTGTCACGGACCCGATCTGCTGACGTGCGAGTTTCGTCGCGATGTCGTAGTTGACCGGACCCGAGCCGCCACCGGAACCCATGGCACTGCCCATACCGGCGAGCATCTGCCCGAACTGGCTGAGCATCTGACCGAACTGCGCGGGATCGAAGCCCTGACCACCGAACGGGTTGTCGCCCCCACCGCTGCCGGGGAGCCCGAATCCGAAGGGGATACCGCCACCGGAGCCTCCGCTACCGGATCCCTCGTCCTTCTTGCGGTCGGGGTCGTCGTCGGGATTCGAGAATCCGAAGGGCGTGTCGCTCATGCATCCAACGGTACAAGGCCTGCGGAGGCGAGACCGGTCTCGTGGTCACGCTGACGGCGAACACCGCGTGCTACGCCAGGGGCACGGCGTGGTCACGCCGAGGGCCGGTGTCGGCCGACCGCTACCCTGGCCGGGTGAATCGTCGCTACGTCCTGCCGCTCGCGCTCGTACTCCCGGTCCTCGTCATCGTGATCGTGGCGTTCAACGTCCGGGCGCCGTACGTGGCGCTCGGTCCCGGCCCCGTCTTCGACACGCTCGGCGAGATCGAGGGCACACCGGTCGTCGCGCTCGACGGGATCGAAGCGGACGAGACCGAGGGCAGTCTGTACATGACGACCGTCGGGGTGACCGACAATCTCACTCTCGCGCAGACCGTCACCGCCTGGCTCAGCGGACGGTACGGCGTCGCCCCGCGCGAACAGGTCTATCCGCCCGACCGCAGCAAGGACGAGGTGCAGGCCGTCGACCAAGCGCAGTTCGCCCAGTCGGAACGGTCCGCCGAACTCGCCGCCCTGCACTACCTCGATCTGCCGGTGACCCTGCGGATCGCCGAGGTGGGCCAGGACGCCCCGGCCTCCGGGGTGCTCGAAGCGGGCGACCGGATCGTCGCCGTCGGCGGCGAAGCGATGCGCACGGCCGGCCAGGTACAGCGCGCGGTCGGCGAGGTCGCGCCCGGCGAGTCGGTGGACATCACGGTCGTGCGCGGCGAGGCCGAGGAGTCGTTCGACGTCCCGGTCGGTTCCCGGCCCGGCGACCCGGACAAGGGTTTCCTGGGTATCGCGACCGAGGAGGTTCCCGAGGTGCCCTTCGAGGTCACGTTCAACCTGGCCGACATCGGCGGCCCCTCCGCGGGCCTGATGTTCAGTCTGGCTGTCGTGGACAAGCTCAGTCCGGGTCTGCTCAACGGCGGCCTCACCGTCGCCGGTACCGGCACGATCGACTCGGACGGGATCGTCGGGCCGATCGGCGGGATCACCCACAAGCTCACCGCGGCCTCGGAGGACGGCGCGACCGTATTCCTGGTTCCGGCCGAGAACTGCGCGGAGGCGTTGAGCGGCGCACCCGAGGGGGTGCAGCTCGTGAAGGTCGACACACTCGACAGTGCGATCGACGCGCTCGAGGCCGTCACGGACGGACGCGAGGCGCCGGCCTGCAGCTGACCCCATCAGCCGCCCGGAGAGGACCGACACCCCGGTAGTCGACCTCCCCGGTAGTCGACTCTCAGTAATCGTCGTCGCTCGCCTCGAGGGTCGCGTACAGCGCCGCGACGACGTGCGGGGCGAGGTTGTCGTAGGTCCGCAGTTCGGCGCCCGCGAACGGATCGTCGTCGTCGAGGGGACGCAACTGCAGAAGCGAGAGCGACGGCCCGTCGCGCAGGACCGCGGAGACGAGGCGGGCGGCGCGGCGTTCCGGGTGACTGTGCGCGGCGAGCCGTGCCGCCTCGTCGGCCGCGTGGGCGTCGGCGAGCAGCGGTGCGAAGGCGTCGTCGAGCTCGTTCTCGGCGCTCGGCGGCAGTACGACCACCTCCTGGACGAGTGCGCACCCGGCGACCGAGTCGGGCCAGGTGGTGGTGGCCAGGAACTCCTCGAGTGCGGGACTGCCGCCCTCGACGTCGTCGGGGAACGATTCCTGCGCGATCGGGGTGTACTCGTGTCCTTCGTCGAGCTGGTCGGCGAGGGCGGGTTCGGCGGCTGCGAGAAGCACGGTCGGGACGAGCGCGAACATCACGGGAGGGCGGTCCCAGCCCTCCGCATCCGCGAAATCGATGATCTCGTGGACGGTGCGTGCGAGTGCTTGTTCGGAAGGTACGGGAAGACGTTGGCTCACCGGCCTATCCTGGCACCCGTACGTGGGTGTGCGCTGCCGGACCTGCGTCGTGCGACCCCCTGTACGAGGATTCCGTAGAGTGGGGCGAAACGGTCACTCCGTGAGAACGAGGCGTGTTCGCACACGTTCGTCGAGCGCGAGGTGAACAGATGCGGTGCGTTCGCGCCGCCGGACGAGTTGGGAGCGTGGCACGTGGGCATGAGGCCCCCGACCGGAGTACCTACATTGTCGAAGCGGAGCAGAGTTCTGCTGATCCTGGCAGTGGTGGCGGCTGTGCTGCTTCTGCTGGGACCACGGTTGGTGGACACATACACCAACTGGCTCTGGTTCGGCGAGGTCGACTTCCGGGACGTTTACGTCAAAGTTCTCCTGACCCGGATCGCACTGTTCCTGGTGGTCGGGTTGTTCGTCGGCGGCGTCGTCTGGCTGGCGATGCTGCTCGCCTACCGATCGCGCCCGGTCTTCGTGCCGACCACCGGCCCCAACGACCCGGTGGCGCGCTACCGCACCACCGTGATGACCCGCATGCGCGCGTTCGGCATCGGCATCCCCGTCGTGCTCGGTGTGCTCTCCGGCCTGGTCGCCCAGGCCGGCTGGGTCACCGTGCAGATGTTCTTCAACGGTGGCGACTTCGGCACCACCGATCCGCAGTTCGGTATCGACGTCGGCTTCTACGCCTTCGACCTGCCGTTCTACCGTTTCGTGCTCAACTGGTTCTTCGTCGCGATCGTGCTCGGGTTCATCGCGAACCTCGTCACCCACTACATCTTCGGAGGAATCCGTCTCGCCGGTCGCGGCGGAAGCATGTCGACGGCCTCGCGCGTGCAGCTCGCAGTCCTCGCCGGTCTGTTCGTCGCGTTCAAGGCGGTCGCCTACTGGCTCGACCGTTACGAACTGCTCTGGAGCAGCCGCAAGGAACCGACCTTCACGGGCGGTGGCTTCACCGACATCAACGCGGTCCTGCCCGCCAAGCTGATCCTCCTCGCGATCGCCGTCATCTGCGCGATCGCGTTCTTCGCCGCGATCTTCCTGCGCGACCTGCGGATTCCCGCGCTCGCGACCGCGCTGCTCGTGCTCTCGTCGATCCTCGTCGGGGCGGTGTACCCGCTCATGGTCGAGCAGTTCTCGGTCCGCCCGAACGCTGCCGACAAGGAGAGCGAATACATCGAGCGCAACATCGCCGCGACCCGCGAGGCGTACGGCATCACCGACGACAAGGTGACCTACGAGGACTACCCGGGTGTGGGCACCACCTCGCCCGAGAGCATCCCGGCCGACATCACCACGATCGCGAACGCCCGCCTGCTCGACCCGAACGTGCTTCCCCGCACGTTCACGCAGCAGACCCAGCTGAAGAACTTCTACGGTTATCCCGAGTCGCTCGACATCGACCGGTACGAGATCGACGGCCGTATGGAGGACTACATCGTCGCGGCGCGTGAGCTCTCGCCCACGAGCCTGACCGGCAACCAGACCGACTGGATCAACCGCCACACCGTGTACACGCACGGCAACGGTCTCGTCGCGGCGCCCGCCAACCGCGTGAACGCCGCCGCGAGTGCGTCGGCGGAGGAGGCCGCGAACAGCAACAGCGGCTATCCCGTCTACTTCGTCAGCGACCTCGCGTCGCTCGCCGCGGAGAACCAGGTCATCCCCGTCGAACAACCCCGCATCTACTACGGCGAGGTCATCGGCGAGGCCGATCCGGACTACGCGATCGTCGGCAACAGCGCCGACTCGTCCGGCCCGAGAGAGTACGACACCGACACCGAGAAGTACACCTACACCGGTTCGGGCGGCGTCGACATCGGCAACTGGTTCAACCGTCTGGCTTTCGCCGCGAAGTACGGCGAGCGGAACATCCTGTTCTCGAGCGCCATCGGCAGCGATTCGAAGATCCTGTTCAACCGCGACCCGCGCGAGCGCGTGACCAAGGTCGCGCCGTGGCTGACCGCCGACGGCGACGCCTACCCGGCGGCGATCGACGGCCGGATCAAGTGGGTCGTCGACGCGTACACCACGCTCGACTACTACCCCTACGCGCAGCGTGCGTCCCTCGAGGGACTCGTCGAGGACAGCATCGACCAGAACACCGGCCGGCTGCTTCCCCGCAAAGAGGTCTCCTACATCCGCAACTCGGTCAAGGCCACGGTCGACGCGTACGACGGCACCGTCACGCTCTATCAGGTCGACGAGCAGGATCCCGTCCTGAAGGCGTGGATGGGTGTCTTCCCCGACGCGGTGACCCCGCAGGATCAGATCTCCGACGAGCTGCGCGCGCACTTCCGGTATCCAGAGGACCTGTTCAAGGTGCAGCGCGAGATGCTCGCGAAGTACCACGTCGACGACCCGCGCGAGTTCTTCACGAACAACGCGTTCTGGTCGGTGCCGGCCGATCCGACGGTCGACACCAGCGCGAACCAGCCGCCCTACTACCTGCTGATGGGCGATCGTGAGACGGCGGATCCGCGGTTCCGCCTGACCTCGGCGATGGTGGGCTACAACCGCCAGTTCCTGTCGGCGTACATCTCGGTCGAATCCGACCCGAAGGACTACGGGAAGTTCACGATCCTGCAGCTACCGACGGATACGCAGACCTTCGGTCCGGAGCAGACGCAGAACGCGATGATCTCCGACACCCGGGTGGCCTCCGAACGGACACTGCTCGAACGGTCCAACCGGATCCAGTACGGCAACCTGCTCACCCTGCCCATCGCGGACGGCGGCATCCTGTACGTCCAGCCGATGTACACCGAACGCAACGCGACGGCGGGCAGCACGTCGACCTTCCCGCAGTTGTCGCGTGTGCTCGTCAGCTACCGGGAGCCGGGTGCCAGCGGTGGTGTCCGGATCGGTTACGCCCCCACCCTTGCCGGGGCACTCGATCAGGTCTTCGGATCCGGTGTCGGCGACGCGGCCACCGCTCCCGGTGGTGAGGCGCGGCCGACTGCCGTGGTCGACGACGAGACCCGGGGCGAGGTGCTCGGCGAGGGCGCGACCGGCGAGAACCGGCCCGGCGATCAGCAGCAACAGCAGCCGGCTGCGCCGGCTCCGACCGCTCCGGCGAACCGCGATGCCGCGGTCGCCGAGCTCGACTCGGCGCTCGCGGAGCTGTCCAACGCTCAGACCAGCGGTGATTTCGAAGCCTACGGGCGAGCGCTGCGACGGGTGCAGCAGGCGGTCGACGCCTACGAGTCCACCGGCGGCTGATCCGGGAACGGAATCGGATACGACGGAATCGGATACGACGAAGGCCCGCGGTTCGCACCGCGGGCCTTCGTTGCGTTCGTCGAGGCGGTCGGCGTCAGCGACCAGCCAGCGTGATGTCGACGATCTGCGAGAACTCGGCGCCGAAGCCGTACTGCTCGGCGAGCTGATTCGCGGTGTCGACGGCCTGGGTGAGCTCGGCCGGCAGCTCGGGGGCGGCAGGGGCGGGAGCCTCGAGTGCAGGCGCAGGAGCCTCGGGTGCAGGCGCAGGAGCCTCGGGCACGGCCGGGGCCGGAGCGGATTCGGTGGTCAGGTACTGACCGCAGACCGGCCACGCACCTGGGCCCTGGGTCTGCAGGACGTTCTCGGCGACGCGGATCTGCTCCGCCTTCGACGCCTGGTCGGCGGTGCCGCTGCCGCCGTGGGCCTCCCAGGTGCTCTGCGAGAACTGCAGACCGCCGTAGTAGCCGTTGCCGGTGTTGATGGCCCAGTTGCCACCGCTCTCGCACTGGGCGACGCCGTCCCAGTTGTGCGAGGCAGCGGACGCGGTGCCGGTGGCGAGCGCGAACGGAACCGCGGCGAGTGCACCGGTGACGACGGCCGTGCGGAATGCACGCGTGCTGAAGATGGTCATGCTGTGGAGTCCTTCCCGCGCTCGCGGACGCGCGACGGCCCTCGTCGATCTCGGCGACGGAGAATGTCTCCGTCCGGATCGGGGACCGCGTCGATCGCGTCCCTGCCCCTCGGGTCTTCGTAGGCACCGGATCCCGCGGGGCAGAACTGGCGGCGACGGGCCGGTGGTGGCTCGGCTGTTTCGAGCCGGGACCGACAGTACAAAGCGTGTCGCGGTCCGTCATCCCCGCCTCGTGAAGTAAAGATGTCCACGTTGTGGGATGCATCCGTTTCGTTTTCGCTGCTCAGGGCAAAGATAACGGCAAGAGATGCATGATCGTTACACCTTCGTTATGTGACGATAGTCATGAAGGAAATGTGAACCGGGCCACTTCGGGGTCTCCGATCGGGGGTGCGAACGCGCGGATTCGCCTCCGACGAGGCGATTTGCATTCCGTTTCCGCGCTCGTGTAGGTTCGTTCATGCAACGCGGGGTGGAGCAGCTCGGTAGCTCGCTGGGCTCATAACCCAGAGGTCGCAGGTTCAAATCCTGTCCCCGCTACCACCACGAAGGCCGGTCGTCTCGGACGACCGGCCTTCGTTCGTTCGGGGGCTCAAGCCCGGACGGTGGTGTACTCGCTCTCCGGATCCTCCGGCACATCCATGTCCACCAGCACCCGGCGCAGCAGTTTCCCCGTCGCGTTGCGGGGCAACTCGTCGAGGAACACCACCTCACGCGGAACCTTGTACCGGGCGAGGGTGGACTTCACGAACGCCTTGATGTCCTCGGCGTCGCGGGCCGACTCGGGGGAGGGAACCACGAACGCTCGCAGCCGCTGCCCGAACTCGGAGTCGGGGACACCCACCACGGCGGCGTCGAGCACGTCCTCCCGTTCGGCGAGCAGGTTCTCCACCTCGAGCGGATAGACGTTCTCGCCGCCGGAGACGATCATGTCGTCGTCGCGGCCGTCGACGAACAGCAGTCCGTTCTCGTCCCGGTGCCCGATATCGCCGATCGACAGCAGTCCGTCGATGCGTTCCTTGTTGCGACCGTCGGTGTAACCGGCGAAGGACAGGCCGCTGGAGACGAAGATGCGCCCGGGGACGTGTGGTTCGGTGATGCGGTTGCCGTCGTCGTCGAACAGGACCACGCGGCAGGTCACCGGTGGGCGCCCCGCCGTGCCGGGTGCCTGGCGGATGTCGTCGGGGGTCGCGACCGTGGCGACGGCGCATTCGGTGGACCCGTACAGGTTGTAGAGCACGTGCCCGA
>NZ_AJVB01000069.1:0-12480 GCF_000278445.1 Rhodococcus sp. R1101 | reverse complement strand
CGCACGCAAGGTGCGCGGCGGACTGCTGATCGGCATCGTCGTCACGACCATCCTGTCGATGATCATCGAAGCGGTCACGGACGTCGGTCCGTCCCTGGGCACCAACCCGAAGGGCTGGAATCTCAGCACGCCCGAGGCCCCGGACTCCTTCTTCGGGATCCCGGACCTGAGCCTCGTCGGCAACGTCGACCTGTTCGGCGCGTTCACCCGCATCGGCGTGATCGCCGCGACGCTGCTCGTGTTCACCCTCGTCCTCGCGAACTTCTTCGACGCGATGGGAACCATGACCGGTCTCGGCAAGGAGGCCGACCTCGCCGACAAGAACGGCACCCTGCCGGGCATCGGCAAGGCCCTCGTCGTCGAGGGCACCGGCGCCATCGTCGGTGGCGGCGCCTCGGCCTCCTCGAACACGGTGTTCGTCGAATCGGCCTCGGGTATCGCGGAAGGAGCCCGCACCGGCCTCGCCAACGTGGTCACCGGCGTGCTGTTCCTGCTCGCGATGTTCCTGACTCCGCTGTACGAGGTGGTCCCGATCGAGGCGGCCTCTCCGGCGCTCGTCGTGGTCGGTGCCCTGATGATCGGCCAGGTCCGCGACATCGACTTCTCCGTGTTCGCCGTGGCGTTGCCGGCCTTCCTGACCATCATGGTCATGCCGTTCACCTACTCGATCGCCAACGGCATCGGCGTCGGCTTCATCACCTGGGTGGTCCTGCACGCGGCCAGCGGCAAGATCCGCACCATCCATCCGCTGATGTGGATCGTCGCAGGGCTGTTCGCCCTGTACTTCTCGGTCGATCCGATCACGGAACTGCTCACGTAGACGGCCGGGACGTGTTTCGGGCGATGTGACGTATTCTGCACGCCATGATCTCGGATACACGCGCACTCGCCGGTGACCTCTCACTCGCCGTTGTGCGTCTGACGCGTCATTTGCGGGGGCGACGCACCGATTCCCGAGTTTCCCTGACCCAGATCTCGGCGATGGCCACCCTCGCGCAGGAGGGTGCGATGACCCCGGGGGCGCTGGCTGCGCGCGAACGCGTCCAACCACCCTCGATGACCAGGGTCATCGCCTCACTTCACGAACTCGGCCTCGTCGAGCGGACACCGCATCCCACGGACGGACGACAGATCATCGTGACATTGTCCGACGCCGGGACCGAGCTGCTCGCCGACGAAGCCCAGGCACGTGAAGTGTGGCTGACCGAACGGCTCGAGAATCTCGACTCCGCATCGCTCGCGACGCTGCGCGAGGCCGTCGGTATCCTCACGGCGCTGGTCGCGGAAGACGACTGACCGTACTCCCGGTCGCGCCGACCTCGTGTCACGGTCGCGCCGACCTCGTGTCACGGTCGCGCCGACCTCGTGTCACGGTCGCGCCGACCGACCCGGTGCGGGAGGGGACGCGGACGCTGGGAGAATGTCCCGGTGGTTCACGTCATCGACATCGACGATCCTTCCGACCCCCGGGTCGACGATTTCCGCGATCTCAACTCGGCGGATCGTCGGCCCGACCTTCCCGGTCGGAAAGGGTTGGTGATCGCTGAGGGTGTGCTGGTCGTCCAGCGCATGCTCGATTCCCGGTTCGCTCCGGCGAGTCTGCTCGGAGTGGGTCGACGACTGGACGAACTCGCCGGCGACCTGTGCGACGTCGACGTGCCCTTCTACCGCACCGACGCCGGAACCATGGCCGAGATCGTCGGGTTCCACCTCAACCGAGGCGTGCTTGCGGTCTCGCACCGACCCGCACCGTTGTCGCTCGACGAGGTCCTCGACAAGGCGACCACGGTCGCGGTGCTCGAAGGGGTCAACGACCACGAGAACATCGGCTCGATGTTCCGCAACGCGGCCGGCCTCGGTGTCGACGGTGTGCTTTTCGGGAAGGGCTGCGCCGACCCGTTGTACCGCAGGGCGGTCCGCGTGTCGATGGGGCACGTCCTCCGTGTTCCCTTCACCCATCTCGACCGATGGCCGTCCGACCTGGATCAGTTGCGTGGCAAGGGATTCCAGCTTATCTCGCTGACCCCCGATCCGCAGGCGATCCCGCTCGCGGAAGCGATGACGGAGGAGAAGGTCGCACTGTTGCTCGGTGCCGAAGGTCCGGGTCTGACCGAGCACGCGATGCGGGCGACCGACGTCCGTGCCCGAATTCCCATGGCGCCCGGCACGGATTCGCTGAACGTGGCCACCGCGGCGGCGATGGCGTTCTACGAGCGGGTCCGGCTGTCCCGATGATCCCGGCTCGCGACCCCGCGCCCACCCCGTGGGGGACGGGGCTCACGCTGACGGCATTCTCCTTCGTCGCCACCGTCATCGCCGTCGTGGCCTGCGGCCGGGTGCTCGGCCGGATCGATCCGGTCCTCGCGGTGGTCGTCAACATCGTGACGGTCGCGGGAATCGTCCCGACCGTGTGGTCGTGGCTGCGGGTACCGGTGCTGCGCTGGCTCGCGGCCGGTGTCGTGGGCGGCGTGCCGTTCGGATGGCTCGCGCTGCTCGTGTCCTGACCGTTCCGGGTGTGCTCGCCGGCGGAGGAAAATCGTCAACCCCCATTGGAGAATTCCGGCGGAGCGCACACTCGATGATGACGGGTCGTCCGGAAGGAGCATCATGTCTCACAATGTGCATGCCGATCGGGAGGAAATGTCGGTCAAGCAGGGTCTGGCCGCGGGAACGTCGGTCGGCGCCGCGATCATCATGACCTTGATCGGCGCTCTGCAGCTGTTGCAGGGGATTGCGGCGGTCGCCGAGGACGAAGTGTTCGTCACCGGTCAGGAGTACGTGTTCAGGTTCGATCTCACCACGTGGGGGTGGGTCCACATCGTCGTCGGTGTCGTGATGGTGATCGTGGGCATCGCGTTGATCTCCGGGGTGACCTGGGCGCGGGTGTCGGCGATGGTCATCGCCGCGCTGTCCATCCTGGTGAACTTCATGTGGCTTCCCTACTATCCCGGGTGGGCGCTCGCGATCATCGCCCTCGATGTAGTGGTCATCTGGGCGGTCGCAACCTGGAACCCCCGGGCGGTGTACTCCTGATCGACCCGATCCGGGACCGAAACGCGCCGATTGCGCAAACCGGTGCCCTCCATCCGGGAACGGGCGTATGGTATATCCGGCCCTCCCGAACAGAGGGACGGAGGTCGTCATGACCGAAGATGGACCTGCCGAAGCCCGAATCGGACAGTCGTCACGATTCGACACCGGTGTCGACGAGTGGACCGGGGGCCGCGAGTAGTGGCAGTGCCGTTGCGGCACACCGCAGGACAACAGAATTCGAGATCTTCATTCTCCGGTGGTTTCACAGGGTATCGCCCGCCATCGGTTCGGCCGGGGAGGTTCGGCTATGGATTCATTCTGGGACTACGTGTGGTACACCGTCGTCGTGTTCGCCTTCGTGGCGTATCTGATCGTCCTGTTCCAAATCATCGTCGACCTCTTCCGGGATCACTCCGTATCCGGTTGGGTGAAAGCGGTGTGGGTCATCGGTCTGGTGGTCCTTCCGTACCTGACGGCGTTGGTCTACCTGATCGCTCGCGGTCGAGGAATGGCGCTGCGGGCACAGCAGGCCCAGGCGGAGGCGAAGCAGGCCACCGACGAATACATCCGGACCGTGGCGGCCGGGAAGTCCCCGGCTCAACAGATCGCCGATGCGAAGGCCCTGCTCGACTCCGGTGCGATCACGCCCGCGGAGTACGAACACCTCAAGGCTCAGGCGCTCGGTAACGCCACGACCGGACGTGACGGCGTGCCCATCGCGTGAATCATCGTCGCGGGGAGGGCGCTGCGACGGTGCCCTCCCGTGGTCGGCTCGTGCGTTCGACGCCTCGTCGCTTCGAGAAGCCGGCGGTCGAAAGTGCAAGGGTGGCAGCATAAAACGAAGACGCCCTTGCTCCTGAGAATCGGATCGTGACCGCTCCTCGCGAGGAGCGGCGCACGGTCGATGTCTTCTTCCTACACGAGAGGATTGTCATGTCGCAGGATGTACGCCCCGACCGGGGCGGGACGAGTGTCAAACAGGGCATCGCCGCAGGCACTTCGATCGGCGCAGCGATCATCCTGGCAACCGTCGGCATCGTCCAGATCTTCCAGGGCATCGCCGCGGTGGCCGAGGACGAAGTCTTCGTGCAGGGCGTGGAATACACGTTCAAATTCGACTTCACCACGTGGGGATGGATCCACATCGTCCTCGGTGTCGTGATGCTGGTCGCCGGTCTCGCGTTGATGAGCGGCGCCACGTGGGCTCGCGTCACGGCCATCGTCATCGCCGCGTTGTCGATCCTTGCGAACTTCATGTGGTTGCCGTACTACCCGTGGTGGTCGATCCTGATCATCGCGCTCGATGTGGTTGTGATCTGGGCGGTCTCGACCTGGCAGCCGCGTTCCGACTACTACTGACGCGGCCGTGCAGGAAGGCGGTCGCAGCGTTCGGGGCGGACCGGTCGGGAACATCACGACCGAGTCCGGCGCTTCCCGGTCGCAGCGACGACGGAGTGCACTGCATCTCACGCTTCCCGGGTGTTGGGGTGCAGTGCTTTTCGCATGTTTGTCCTTCACCCCGTCGTTGCTTCCGCGCGGCGGGATCCTGCAGGGGATGATCTGCGGGATCACGGCCGCGATCGGATACGGCCTCGGGGTGCTTCTCGCGTTCGTGTGGCGCGCGTTCGCCGACCGGCCCCCTCGGTCTCCCAAGGCTGCGTCGTGGTGGATCTTCGGCGTCTGCGGCGCGGTCCTCTTGGCGGTCTTCTTCGGGCTCGGCCAGTACTGGCAGCACGAGATCCGATCTCTGATGGGGATTTCCGAATACGATCTCGTGTTCACGGTGCTCTCGCCGGTCATCGCGGTGCTGGTGTTCGGCCTCCTCCTGGCGATCGGACGCGGTATCCGCGGTCTGTATCGCTGGGCGGCGAAGATGCTCGACCGGTGGATCGGGCAGCGAGCCGCGAACGTCGTGGGATGGGTGCTCGTCGCCGGCCTGGTGTACGCGCTCGTCTCCGGCGTGCTGCTGGCAGGTTTCATCGACGTCGCCAACACGGCGTTCTCGGCACGGGACACGCAGACTGAAGAAGGTGTGCAGCAACCGACGACCGCGCTGCGCTCCGGCGGACCGGATTCGGTGGTGCCGTGGGATTCCCTGGGGTGGCAGGGGCGGATCTTCGTCGGGCAGGGTCCGTCCACCGGGCAGATCGGCCGGTTCACCGAAGGCCCTGCCCTCGAACCGATCCGGGTCTACGCCGGCCTGGCGTCGTCCGAGGACACCGAGACGCGAGCGGCGCTGGCGGTCGAAGACCTCACGCGGGCAGGCGGATTCGAACGCCGGAATCTGGTGGTGGTGACGACGACCGGGAGTGGATGGGTGGATCCGGCTCTGGTGGACTCCGTCGAGTACCTCACCGGCGGCGATGTCGCGACCGTTGCCATCCAGTACTCCTACCTGCCTTCGTGGATCTCCTATCTGGTCGACCAGTCGAAGGCGAGGGAAGCCGGACGCGATCTGTTCGACGCGGTCTACGACGTCTGGTCCAAACTTCCTCAGGACGCCCGCCCCCGATTGTTCGTGGCAGGTGAGAGTCTCGGTTCGTTCGGTGGGGAGACGGCCTTCAGCGGCGAGTACGACCTTCGCAATCGGACGGCGGGTACGGTGTTCGCCGGACCCCCGAACTTCAACGTCCTCTTCCGGGAGTTCAGCGATCGCCGGGACGAGGGCAGCCCGGAGGTCGAGCCGGTCTTCCGGGACGGTCGCACGGTGCGATTCACGAACGACCCGCAGGCGGGTATTCCTCCCGACGCCGCTCCGTGGGAGGGAAGTCGGGTGCTGTACCTGATGCATCCGTCGGACCCGATCGTGTGGTGGAGTCCACGTCTGATCACGAGCGAACCGGATTGGATCGGTGAAGCCCCCGGTCGCGACGTGCTCGAGGACATGGTGTGGATACCGTTCGTGACCTTCTGGCAGATCACGGCAGATCTGCCCTTCTCCACGGGTGTGCCGGCCGGTCACGGTCACAAGTACAGCACCGAGTACGTGGACGCCTGGGCCATCGTCCTCCAGTCCCCGGACATCACGCCCGAGGACGTCGACTCCCTGAAAACCGTTATCTCAGAAGGAGAGTGAACAGACCGGTCGAGAATCCGGGGTAGGGGGGAGATCAACGCGCCACGAGACGCCGCCACCAGCCGGTCTTCGGAGCCGGGGCGGTGACCTGCGGGACCGGGGTGCGCAGCGTGAAACTCCACGTCTCGATCTCGCGCGGGTCCGGTTCGTCGTCGCGACGCCCGACGTAGCGGAATCCGAGCCACGCGCCGTGCGCCTCCTCGACGAGCTTGCGGGGGTGGAAGGGCAGGGACTCCGGGGGCGGTGGGATGTTCGGCGGCCAGCGGAGCGGATGGTCACCCGCCCAGAACGGCCGTTCCCACACGAACGGAAGGCCCTCGTCCTCGAAGAACTCGACCGTGCTCGCCCCGAAACTGCGTCGCAGCCTGCCGCACTCCCACACGGCGAACGATCCCCACGCGCCGGCCGGATCGGAGGCCAGCAGGCAGGTGTGTTCCGCGGCGGGCGTACGCAACCACATCGAGGGAAGCTCCGATGGGTGGCGCAGTGCGAATCGGCGGCTCGACACGACCGTCACGCCGGGATAGCTGCCGACCCAGAACCGTTCGACCGAATCCGCCGTATCGTCTCGACCGACCTCGGTCAGCGGAACCCGCACACCGGGATCGACCTGAACGTCGGGGAACATGCGCGACAGAAGTGCCTGCGCCGCATCACGATCCGGGGAGAACTCGCGCAGGACCGCGGCAGGATCGGGTGCGTCGACGTACCAGAGCGTCGACACCGTCGCCGACATCGTCGACGTCTTCCTCAGACGCGTCCGTTACTGCGCACACCGAGCAACACGTCGTCCCACGAGGGGAGGGCCGGCTTGCCGCGCTTGTCCTTCGCGGGGGCCTGCGGTGCCTCGTCGCCCACGGTGGCGGCGACGGCAGTCTCCTCTGCAGCGGCCGGCTCGGGAGCCGGTTCTTCGGCAGCGGGGGACTCCAGTGCGATCGGGGCGTGACGTTCGGCGTTCTCGGCCTCGGTGGAATCGTCGACGTCGCGCGCCGAGTAGACCGGGGTCAGGTAGCGCAGGGGACGACCGCAATCGGGATCCACCAGATCGGCCGCGATGTCGTCGAGAGCGGTGATCGTGCCACCGTGCGCATCGGGCTGGTACCGCCAGTGGGCCCGGTTCGTGGAACGACCGGCGTGCCACCGCAACTGCGCGACCCAGAATCCGTCGTCGTCGCGCCAGGCATCCCATTCGGCCTCGTCGAGGCTGTGCCCACGGGCGCGGAAGGCATGCGTGACGATGTCGAGCAGGGTTTCGACAGCAGGTCCGTCGGGTCGGACCGGGTGACCCTTCTTGGCCATGTCGGCGGCCCGGGACCGTTCGAGCAGAACGGGATAGGCGAACCGTTCGACCTTGGCGACGGGGATGCCCGCCTCGTCGGCCACCTGTTCGACCGAGGCGCCGCCGCGGATGCGGGCCTGGATCTCGCGAGGACGGAGCTGGCTGGTCGTCTCGATCTGGATCTGGCCGAGACGGGCCAGATCCCCGCGAGCGGCTGCGCGCAGGGTGTCGTCGACGGGAATGCGGAACTTGTCCCCCGTCGTGGGATCGGCGAGCACCACATGCTTAGCATCGGGCTCGAGACCGACCACTCGAAGCTCTCGCACCTTGACCTCCTCGCGCCGATCGCGATTGACCCGCCCGACTGTAACCGACCGCGATATTTTTCGTGGCCGGACACGCCGCGCCACGCCGAGTGGCATCGCAAGAAATCCGGCGCGGCGCGTTATCGTCCAGGGTTCGCCGAAATGTCTCGATGCGAGGTCGAGACTCGAACGACAGCGGGGCCGGGTCCGATCCCGGACCCGGCCCCGCTTCGCGCGCGTGCTCAGAGCTGGGAGACGACCCAGTCGATGCTCTTGGTCAGCTGCGAGACGTCCTCGGGATCGATGGCCGGGAACATGCCGACGCGCAGCTGGTTGCGGCCGAGCTTGCGGTAGGGCTCGGTGTCGACGATGCCGTTGGCGCGCAGGATCTTCGCGACCTGGGCTGCGTCGACGGACTCGGCGAAGTCGATGGTGCCCACGACCTGCGAACGCAGTGCCGGATCGGCGACGAACGGGGTCGCGTACTCGGACGCCTCGGCCCACTCGTACAGGCGCGCGGACGAGTCCTTCGTGCGGGCGACCGCCCAGTCGAGCCCGCCGTTGCCGTTCATCCACTCGATCTGGTTGGCGAACAGCAGCAGGGTGGCCAGCGCCGGGGTGTTGTACGTCTGGTCCTTACTGCTGTTGTCCACCGCGATGGGCAGCGACAGGAACTCGGGGGTGAAGCGACCCGACTCCTTGATCTCCGCGACACGCTCGAGCGCAGCCGGGCTCATCAGCGCGATCCACAGACCACCGTCGGCAGCGAAGCACTTCTGCGGAGCGAAGTAGTACACGTCGGCGTCGGCGATGTTCACAGGCAGGCCGCCGGCACCCGAGGTCGCGTCGATCGCGATCAGGGCGTTGTCGGAACCGGCAGGACGCTGCACGGGAACCGCGACACCCGTCGAGGTCTCGTTGTGCGCCCAGCCGATGAGGTCGGCCGACGCGTCGGCGACGATCTCGGGGGCCGAACCGGGCTCCGAACCCACGACGATCGGGTCGCCGATGAACGGGTTCTTCTTCGCGACGGTCGCGAACTTCGACGAGAACTCGCCGTAGGTGAAGTGCTGCGAACGCTCCCGGATCAGACCGAACGCCGCGGCATCCCAGAAGGCGGTGGTGCCACCGTTGCCGAGGACGACCTCGTAACCCTCGGGCAGGGAGAACAGGTCGCGCAGACCCGAGCGGACACGGGCGACGACGTCCTTGACCGGCTTCTGCCGGTGGCTGGTGCCGAACACCGAAGCGCCGACATCGACCAGCGACTGCAGCTGCTCGGGACGAACCTTGGAGGGGCCGCAGCCGAAGCGGCCGTCTGCGGGCTTCAGGTCGGCGGGAATGATCGGTGACGCGTCTGCCATCGGAATGCGTGTCCTAAGAGTCGAGGGACATGGTGCACAGGTAGTCTAGACCGCCTCCTCGGAGCCCCGGCCGGGCGCTGGTCGGGCCCGGCCGGGGGAGGGGTCAACGGTGCGCGATCGAGTCCCAGCCCGTGACCTCCGAGGCCGGTCGCGGATCCGGGCCGGTGTAGATCGCCGCGGGACGCACGAGCTTGCCCAGCCGCTTCTGCTCGAGGATGTGCGCGCACCAGCCGGCGGTGCGCCCGCAGGTGAACATCGCGGGCATCATCGCCGCAGGGACCTCCGCGAAATCGAGGATCACCGCGGCCCAGAACTCGACGTTGGTCTCGATCGCGCGGTCGGGGCGACGCTCGCGCAGTTCGGCCAGCGCGGCCTGCTCGAGCGCGGCCGCGGCCTCGAAGCGGGGAGCGTCGAGCCGCTTCGCGGTGCTGCGCAGCACCCGGGCGCGGGGGTCCTCGGCGCGGTAGACACGGTGACCGAAGCCCATGAGCTTCTCCTTGCGGTCGAGGATGCCCTTGACCAGCCCGCGCGGATCGCCGGTGCGTTCGGTCTCCTCGATCATCGGCAGCACGCGGGCCGGGGCGCCGCCGTGCAGCGGCCCGGACATCGCGCCGACGGCGCCGGAGAGCGATGCGGCCGCGTCGGCGCCGGTGGAGGCGATGACCCGGGCGGTGAACGTCGAGGCGTTCATGCCGTGCTCGGCCGCCGACACCCAGTAGGCGTCGATCGCCTCGACGTGCTTGGGATCGGGATCGCCCTTCCACCGCACCATGAAACGCTCCGTGACGGTGCTCGCCTCGTCGATGCGCTGCTGCGGCACGGCGGGCTGATAGATGCCGCGGGCCGATTGGGCCACATAGGACAGGGCCATCACCGCGGCACGCGCGAGATTGTCGCGGGCCGTGGCGTCGTCGATGTCGAGCAGCGGACGGAAACCCCAGATGGGTGCGAGCATCGCCAGACCCGCCTGGACGTCGACACGCACGTCGCCGGTGTGGATCGGGAGGGGGAACGGCTCCGCCGGGTACAGGCCGCGACCGAACTCGCCGTCGACGAGCAGGGCCCACACGTCGCCGAAGGTGACTCCCTTCTCGACGAGTTCTTCGATGTCGACCCCGCGATAGCGCAGTGCGCCACCGTCCTTGTCGGGCTCGGCGATGTCGCTCGTGAAGGCGACCACGCCTTCGAGTCCTGCGACGAAATCCTCGGGAACTGACGCGCGCATTGCCATGACGGTTGGGCTCTCCTCATTCGAGCACGGCCCGGTCCGAGCCGCGCTGCCGGTGGAATGAGGTCACCGCCAGGTGTGATCGGCACCCCACTCGGGTCGTCCTGAAAACTGTAGTCCTCGTGGTCCGAGCGCCGCCTTCGGGATGCCGGAGTACCGTCGTCGTTCGTGCCGTCCGATACATCGTTGCCGCGTCCCGAGGGAGACGACCTCGCGCGTATGCGTGTCGACTACAGCCCGGCCGGGCCGACCGACGAGTCCCCCGCCGACCGCGATCTCACCCCGGACGATGTCGCCGGAGGCTGGCTTCCGCTGTTGCGTACGTGGTTTGCGAACGCCGTCGCCACCGCTGTGCCCGAACCCAATGCGATGGTGCTCGCGACCGTCGACGAGCAGGGCCACCCGGCGACCCGCACCGTGCTGTGCAAGAAGATCGACGCCGACGGCCTGACCTTCTTCACGAACTTCGAGTCCGACAAGGGCCGCCATCTGGCGGGGCATCCCTACGCTTCGGCCACCTTCCTGTGGCTGCCGGTCTACCGGCAGGTGACGGTCCGCGGACCGGTCGTCCGCGTGCCCGACGATCAGACGCTCGCGTACTGGCACACCCGTCCGCGCGGATCACGACTCGGCGCGTGGGCGTCGCAACAGTCACGGCCGGTGGGGGAGCGGGCCGATCTCGAGCACGCCCTCGTCGAGGCCGCCGAGCGGTACGACCTCGACGACGACATCCCGGTGCCGCCGTTCTGGGGCGGCTTCCGGATCGTGCCGGAGTCGGTCGAGTTCTGGCAGGGCCGACCCAATCGGTTGCACAACCGGATCCGGACCCGCTCGGTCGACGGTCGCTGGGTCACCGAGCGCCTGCAACCGTGAGGCGGTTGCTCGCCGACACCACGCCCCTGCGCACCAAGGATTACGCCCGGCTGTGGTGGGCCGGGATCGTTACCGTCATCGGCGCCCAGATGGCCGTGGTCGCCGTGCCACAGCAGATCTACGAGATCACCCGCAATTCGGCATATGTGGGTCTGACCGGTGTCTTCGGGCTGGTTCCCCTCGTGGTCTTCGGACTGTGGGGCGGAGCCCTCGCCGACGCCATGGATCGCCGGAAGCTGCTCCTGATCACCTCCACCGGACTCGGTGTCACGTCCCTGCTGCTGTGGGTGCAGGCGGCGAGCGGACTGGACAACGTGTGGATCCTGCTGTGTCTGTTCTCGGTGCAGCAGGCGTTCTTCGCCGTCAACCAGCCGACCCGCGCGGCGATCATCCCGCGGTTGCTGCCGACGGGGCAGATCGCGGCGGCCACCTCGCTGAACATGACGGTCGTGCAGTTCGGTGCCATCGCCGGGCCGTTGTTCGCGGGTGCCCTCATCCCTGTCGTGGGTCTGTCCACTCTCTATCTGCTCGACGCGATCTTCCTGCTCGCAACCCTGTGGGCGGTGGTCCGGCTACCGGCGATCCCGCCGCTGGGCGAGGTGACCCGCGCCGGTCTGCGCGCGGTGTTCGACGGCTTCCGGTATCTGTCCGGACAGAAGATCCTGCTGGCGTCGTTCGTCGTCGACATCGTCGCGATGGTGTTCGGGATGCCGCGCGCGCTGTTCCCGCAGATCGCCCACGAATCGTTCGGTGATCCCGCGCAGGGCGGCTTCGCCCTCGGTCTGCTGTTCGCGGCGATGTCGGTGGGCGCGGTGATCGGCGGCGTCTTCTCCGGGTGGTTGCCGCGAGTGCAGCGACAGGGTTTCGCCGTGATCGTGTGCATCGTCCTGTGGGGTGTGGCGATGGTGGGTTTCGGTGCCGCGGTGTGGTGGGCCGAACCGGGCGGCAGCGGCCTGCTGCTGTGGGTCGCGCTGTTCTTCCTGGCCTTCGGCGGTGCGGTCGACATGGTGTCCGCGGCCTTCCGCTCGACGATGCTGCAGACCGTCGCGACCGACGAGATGCGCGGTCGGCTCCAGGGTGTGTTCATCGTGGTCGTCGCGGGCGGGCCGCGTATCGGCGACGTGCTCCACGGTGCGGCCGCAGCGGCTGTGGGCACGGCAGTCGCGGCGGCCGGTGGCGGCGTGCTCGTGATCGTCGGCACGCTCGTGTGCGTGGTCGCTTTCCCGGCCTTCGTGCGCTACCGGGTCTCGCGCACCCTCGGGTGACGACAGGTCCACGTTCTCGCCGGACGCGACTTCGTCCGGAAGCGGCGCGCGTGAGCC
>NZ_AJVB01000068.1:0-12485 GCF_000278445.1 Rhodococcus sp. R1101 | reverse complement strand
GCCCGCTGCCCTGGTTCCCGCCGCTCCGGTTCGCAGGCCGCCGGGCACCTCCGCGCGGCTGATCTCCGGATTTCTCGGCGTCCGGCGCGGGAATCTCGTCGTCGAGTCGCAGTGTCAGACCGATACGTTGGCGGGCGACGTCGACCTCGAGGACCTTCACCTTGACGACCTCGCCGGACCGGACGACGTCGTGTGGATCCTTCACGAAGCTGCGCGACATCGCGGAGACATGGACGAGGCCGTCCTGGTGCACTCCGACGTCGACGAACGCGCCGAACGCCGCGACATTGGTGACCACGCCCTCGAGGACCATGCCGGGCTTCAGGTGGGCGACCTTCTCGACACCGGCGGCGAAGGTCGCGGTCTTGAACTCGGGACGCGGGTCGCGGCCGGGCTTCTCGAGTTCGGAGATGATGTCGGTGACGGTCGGGACACCGAAGCGGTCGTCGGCGAATTCGTCCGGCCGCAGCTTCCGCAGAGTGGCGGTGTTGCCGAGGAGTTCGCGGACGCTGCTGCCGGTCCGGTCGACGATCCGGCGCACCACGGGGTACGCCTCGGGGTGCACCGCGGACGCGTCGAGCGGATCGTCGCCGCTGGGGATGCGCAGAAAGCCCGCGCACTGCTCGAAGGCCTTGGGGCCGAGACGCGGAACGTCCTCGAGCGCGGTCCGCGCACGAAACGGACCGTGCTGGTCGCGGTGGGCGACGATGCTCTCCGCGAGCGACCCGGTGATACCCGAGACCCGGGACAGCAGCGGGACCGACGCCGTGTTGACGTCGACACCGACGGCGTTCACCGCGTCCTCGACCACCGCGCCCAGCGACCGCGCGAGCATCGTCTCGGACACGTCGTGCTGGTACTGGCCGACACCGATCGACTTCGGGTCGATCTTGACCAGTTCGGCGAGCGGGTCCTGCAGGCGGCGCGCGATGGAGACCGCACCGCGGATGGACACGTCGAGGTCCGGAAGCTCCTTGGTGGCGTACTCCGAGGCCGAGTAGACGGACGCTCCCGCCTCCGACACCACGATCTTGGTCAGCCCGGGCACCTTCGCCAGGGAGACGAGTTCGGTTGCGAGAGCGTCGGTCTCACGCGACGCCGTGCCGTTGCCGATCGCGATCAGTTCGACACCGTGCCGCGCGACCAGCGCGGCGAGCACCGCGAGGGCCTCGTCGCGCTTGTTGTGGGGCTGATGCGGATAGATGGTGGTGTGGTCGACGACCTTGCCGGTCGCGTCGACGACCGCGACCTTCGTCCCGGTGCGGTAACCGGGGTCGAGGCCCATCGTCGGGCGGGTGCCGGCCGGGGCAGCGAGCAACAGATCCTTGAGGTTCGCGGCGAACACGTCGACCGCGTCCTTTTCCGCGGACTGCCGCAGCCGCATCCGGATGTCGAGTGCGAGCGACATCTGCAGTTTGGTACGCCATGCCCACCGGACGGTGTCGAGGAGCCACGTGTCGGCGGGGCGCCCCTCGTCGGCGATGCCGAAGCGGGTGGCGATCCGTCCCTCGTAGTAGCTACGTTCGCCGGGGACGGGCTCGTCGGCCTCGGGATCGAGCGACAACGAGAGCACCTCCTCCTTCTCCCCGCGCAGGAGAGCGAGGATGCGGTGCGAGGGGAGCTGGGTGAACGGCTCGGAGAACTCGAAGTAGTCGGAGAACTTCGCGCCGTCGATCTCCTTGCCGGAACGCACGGTGGCGGTCACCTTGCCGCGCGTCCACATCGCCTCACGCAGTTCGCCGACGAGATCGGCGTCCTCGGCGAAACGCTCGACGAGGATGGCGCGCGCACCGTCGAGCTGCTCGGGCGTGTACCCGGCGGGATCGGTGGTGGGATCACCGATGAGCGCGTCGGCGACGGGTTCGTGACCGGCCTCACGGGCGATCTGCGCCTTGGTACGCCGCTTCGGCTTGAACGGCAGGTAGATGTCCTCGAGCCGAGCCTTGGTGTCGGCGAGCATGATCTGGCCACGCAGCGCGTCGTCGAGCTTGCCCTGCGTCTCGATCGACTCGAGGATCGCGGTGCGGCGCTCGTCGAGTTCGCGCAGATAGCGGAGGCGTTCCTCGAGGGTGCGTAGCTGGGCGTCGTCGAGCCCGCCGGTCGCCTCCTTGCGGTAGCGCGCGACGAACGGCACGGTCGCACCTCCGTCGAGCAGACCCACGGCCGCAGCGACCTGGTCTTCGCGGACGTCGAGTTCCTGGGCGATCCGCCGGTTCACGGTGTCGAGTTGGGTCGTCACGTCGAACGACCCTACAGTTGCCGTCCCCGGCCGCGCCCGTGACCGCATGGGGCGCCCCCGCGCCCGTGACCACATGGGGCGCCCCGCGCCCGTGACCACATGGGGCGCCCCGCGCCCGTGACCGCATGGGGTCCCTGCAGGATCCCGAGTGGACCGGCGCTATCGTCCACAGCACAATGGAATGCAGGGACCGGACATGAAGCGCAGACGCGGACGCGCACGATCGGGCGCGATGATGCTGTGCACGGCCGCCACACTGGTCGTATCCGGCTGCGATTCCATGGATCCCCATCCGCTCCCGCACGAGGCGCTCGGCCTCGCCTCGATCGCGGACGCCGGTCTCGACGAGCGCAGCGTCTCGCTGTCGACGGCCGAGCTCCCCCGGCAGATCGACGCCGCCGTCGCGCTCGCCGACAGCCGGGGAGCGCGCCTCACCGTCGCCGTGCTCGACCGTCAATCCGGGACCCGCGTCGTCGGCGGATCGGACGAACCCTTCGAGACGGCCTCTACGGTGAAGCTGTTCATCGCCGAGGAGGTCCTGTACCGCGAGGCGGTGGGCGAGGTGACGCTCGCCGACGAGGACCGGGCATTGATCCGTTCGATGCTGCGGTCGTCGGACGACAACGCCGCGACGGTTCTGTGGGAGGCCTACGGCGGTCCCGAGATCGTCGAGCATGCCGTGGAACGGCACAATCTGACCGGTACGACTCCCCCGGACCCGGGGTCCTGGTGGTGGAACACGACCACGACGGCGTCGGACATGCTGACCTGGTACGACGATCTGCTCGGCGACAGCGCGTCGGGCGAGGAGAGTGCGGTCCGGATCGTCGGCCACCTGTCGGAGTACACCGACGAGGGTGTCGACGGATACGACCAGAGCTTCGGGCTCCCCGAGGGCGTCGACGACTCCACCGATCTGGGCGTGAAACAGGGGTGGATGTGCTGCCTGGCCGGTGAATGGCTCCATCTGTCCACAGGTTTCCTCGGCGACGACCACCGGTTCGTGGTCGTGGTGGCCGCACGGGAAGCCGTCACCTACGACGAGTCGGATCCCTTGTACGAGACGGGATTCCTGCCCGACACGGCGCTCTACGACGCGACCGACGACGGCAGCGCGCAGCACGCGCGCGAGACGGTCACGCTGGCGGTCGAGACGACCCTCGGAACCGGCCACCGCCCCTGAGAGCGGACCGATCCGGCGTCAGTCGTCGGACGGGAGCAGATCGGGGCGCCGCTCACGGGTGCGCTCCAGCGACTGCTCGTGGCGCCAGCGAGCGACCTTGCCGTGGTCGCCGGACATCAGCACCGGCGGCACCTCGAGATCGCGCCACACTGCCGGCCGGGTGTAGCTCGGGCCCTCGAGAAGCCCGTCGGAGAACGAATCCTCCTGGTGCGACTGCTGATTGCCGAGCACACCGGGCAGCAGCCGGACGACCGCCTCGACCATGACGAGCACGGCGACCTCACCGCCGATGAGGACGTAGTCGCCGATGCTCACCTCTTCGACGCGCACGCGCCGCGCGGCATCGTCGAACACGCGCTGATCGATACCCTCGTACCGTCCGCACGCGAAGACGATCCGCTTCTCCTGCGACCAGCGTTGCGCGGTGGCCTGATCGAAGCGGCGACCGGCGGGGGTCGGAACGACGAGCAGCACCTCGGGATCGGTCTCGCCGTCGGGACCTGCCAGCACGTCGTCGAGCGCCGGCCCCCACACCGTGGGTTTCATGACCATGCCCGGTCCGCCGCCGTAGGGCGAATCGTCGACGGCCTTGTGCACGTCGTGCGTCCAGTCGCGCAGGTTGTGCACACCGACGGAGATCAACCCCTTGTCGATCGCCTTGCCGAGCAGCGCGACGCGCAGAGGTTCGAGATATTCGGGAAAGATGGTGACGACGTCGAGCCGCACGGACTACTGCTTCCCCTCGCTCGACTTCTTCTTGGACGGGGGTTCGCCGAAATCGGGGTCGAGCAGACCGTCGGGCGGATCGATCTCGATGACACCCTCGCGGACCGACACCGTCGGCACGATCTCGGTGACGAACGGGATCAGCAGCTCTCCGCGCTCCTGCCCGGCACGCCGGATCGACAGCAGTTCGCCTGCCGCGGTGTGCAGGACCTCGCGGACGGTGCCGATCTCGGTGCCGCCGTCGGGGCGACCGGCGACGATCCGCACCGTCAATCCTTCGAGTTCGTGGTCGTAGAACTCGTCCGGATCGTCGGACGGGGGCAGATCGGCGCTGTCGACGACGAACAGCACCCCGCGCACTGCGTCGGCCGCGTCGCGACCGTCGATGCCCTGCAGGCGCAGCAGAAGCCGCCCGGAGTGTTCCCGGGCGGCTTCCACTGTGTACTCCTGCAGGTGCTTGTCGCGAGGCTTGCGGCCGCGCAGGACCGCGCCGACGGCGAAGCGTTCCTCGGGTTCGTCGGTGCGAACCTCGACGACGACTTCGCCTCGAATGCCGTGCGATTTGGCCACACGGCCCACGACGAGCTCCATCGGCGCTCGCCTAGCGGTCGGTGTCGACGACGTCGACACGGATACCCCGGCCACCGATTCCGGTGACGAGGGTCCGCAGAGCGGTCGCGGTGCGACCGCCCCGGCCGATGACCTTGCCGAGGTCGTCGGGATTGACGTGCACCTCGACGGTGCGGCCCCGACGGCCCGCGATCAGGTCGACGCGGACGTCGTCGGGATGGGCGACGATTCCACGAACGAGATGCTCGACGGCATCGGCGACCACGGCGCTCATTACTCGGCGGCCTCGGTGGACTCGGCCTCGGTGGACGCCTCGGCGGCCTCTTCCTTGGCAGCCTTCTTCTTCTTGGGCGTGACGGCCTCGGCGGCCGGCTCGTTCTCGGCCTGCGCGAGAGCGGCCTGGAACAGCTCGAGCTTGGACGGCTTGGGCTCCGCCTTCTTCAGGGTGCCCTCGGCGCCCGGCAGACCCTTGAACTTCTGCCAGTCACCCGTGATCTTGAGGAGGTTGAGGACCGGCTCGGTCGGCTGTGCGCCGACGGCCAGCCAGTACTGCGCACGCTCCGAGTCGATCTCGATCAGCGAGGGCTCTTCCTTCGGGTGGTACTTGCCGATGGTCTCGATCGCCCGGCCGTTGCGACGGGTGCGCGAGTCCGCGATGACCACGCGGTACTGCGGGTTGCGGATCTTGCCGAGACGGGTGAGCTTGATCTTGACAGCCACTGCTGCTTCTCCTTCGGGGTGCGCCGAGGCGCGTGTCACGTGCAATTCGGACGACGCGCCCTTCTGGCACGCCCGGTTTTGCCACCAACCTGTGACCGCCGCGCGGTACGTAACCGGATGCGACGACAGCGAACCATTCTGCCAGACGCGCGAGCCAGGACGAAACCGGCACCCGGTGACCCCGCGCACGCCTCGCGGTTGCGCTGTCACAGGCGCGGGACTGTCGTCCCGGGCCCGGCTCAGTTCTTGGGGAACTTCAGCTTCGACAGGTCGAAGTTCTCCAGACCCGGAGGCAACTCGTCGAGCCCCTTCGGCATCTTCGACAGGTCGGGCATTCCGGCCGGCATGCCACCCGGCAGACCGGGGAAGCCGCCGGGCATACCGCCCCGCACCTTCGGCGGCGTCGGTCCGCGACCGCCCTTCTTCCCCTTCTTGCCCTTCTTGCGCTGGTTCCTGCGCGCACCCGGCATGCCCATCTGGCCGGCCATCGCGGTCATCATCTTCCGGGCCTCGAAGAACCGGTCGACGAGCTGGTTGACGTCGGAAACCTTCACGCCGGAACCGTTGGCGATACGCAACCTTCGCGAGCCGTTGATGATCTTCGGGTTGGCGCGCTCCTCCGGCGTCATGCCGCGGATGATCGCCTGGATTCGGTCGAGCTGCTTCTCGTCGACGTTGGCGAGGGCGTCCTTCATCTGCCCGGCCCCGGGCAGCATGCCGAGGAGGTTGGCGATGGGCCCCATCTTGCGCACAGCCATCATCTGCTCGAGGAAGTCCTCGAGGGTGAGCTCGCCGGAACCGATCTTGTTGGCGGTGGCCTCGGCCTGCTCGGCGTCGAAGACCTGCTCGGCCTGCTCGATCAGGGTGAGCACGTCGCCCATACCGAGGATGCGGCTGGCCATGCGCTCGGGGTGGAAGACGTCGAAGTCCTCGAGCTTCTCACCGGTGGACGCGAACATGATCGGCCGGCCGGTGAGCTCACGGACGCTGAGCGCGGCACCACCGCGGGCGTCGCCGTCGAGCTTGGTGAGTACCACGCCGGTGAAGCCGACGCCCTCGCGGAACGCCTCGGCGGTGCTCACGGCATCCTGACCGATCATCGCGTCGAGGACGAAGAGCACCTCGTCGGGCTGCACGGCGTCGCGGATGCCCGCGGCCTGCGCCATGAGTTCCTGGTCGATACCGAGGCGACCGGCGGTGTCGACGATGACCACGTCGTACTGCTTGGTGCGCGCCTCGGCGATGCCCTGCTCGGCCACGGCGATCGGGTCGGCGGCCGTGACACCGAGCTCGTTCTCGCCGCCGCCGACGGACGTGCCGGGGTGGGGAGCGAAGACCGTGACGCCGGCCCGCTCGCCGACCACCTGCAGCTGGGTGACCGCGCCGGGACGCTGCAGGTCGCAGGCGACCAGCATGGGCGTGTGCCCCTGCGCCTTGAGCCACTTCGCGAGCTTGCCCGCGAGGGTGGTCTTACCGGCACCCTGCAGACCGGCGAGCATGATGACCGTCGGTGGGGTCTTCGCGAACTGCAACCGCCGGGTCTCGCCACCGAGGATCCCGACGAGTTCCTCGTTGACGATCTTGACGACCTGCTGGGCCGGGTTGAGCGCGCCGTGCACCTCGGCACCCTTGGCGCGCACCTTGATCTTCTTGATGAACTCGCGCACGACGGGCAGTGCGACGTCGGCCTCGAGCAGGGCGAGCCGGATCTCGCGGCAGGTCGCGTCGATGTCCGCGTCGGACAGCCGCCCCTTGCCGCGCAGGTCCTTCAGGACCCCTGTCAACCTGTCGGAAAGGGATTCGAACACCGAATGCGCTCCTGAGCTCTGACGAAGATGCGGACAATGCTGCGAACCAGGGTAACCGCTCGCGATCCGTCGCGACCGCGGGTGGCCACGCCGTGCGGCGGGCCACCCGCGCGGTCACGATGCGCCGGCGGCCGCGGCAGGTCCGGGAGCGGGCAGGACGGCGAGGAGTTCCCGTTCGAGATGTTCCCGGGAGACACGGCTGTGGGCGCCGGCGAGATCGACACAGAACGAGTCGATCACGGTCGAACCCAGTGTGCTCACCCGCGCCCACCGCACGTCGGCCCCGACACGCTCGAAGACGTCCGCGAGACGACACAGCAGACCGATCCGGTCCTCCGAGCGGATCTCGAGCACCACCTGGTCCGACTCGGACCCTTCGAACCAGATGATCCGCGGCGGCGCGAGCGCGGCGCCGACGGGGACCGCCCGGGCCGTTCGTTCGGGAAGGCGGCTCTCGCGTTCGGCGCGGTCCTTGGCCTCGAGCGCACCGAGCAGATCCAGGTCGCCGGATCGCGCCCGCACGAGTTCCTGCCGGAGCAGTGCCGCCTCGGGCGGTGAGCCGAACCTCGGGGCCACCACGAACGTGTTGACCGTGCTGCCTGCGTGGCTGCCGATGGAGGCCGACAGCACGCGCAGACCGTGCAGCGAGAGCACCCCGGCCTCGTCGGAGAGCACACCCCTCTCGTCGGGGGCGAGGAAGGTCGCCGTGAAGCTGCGGCCGTCCTCACGCGGTTCGAGTGCGACGTGCAGGGCACCGTCCTCGGCGAGGTTCGCGAGGACGGGATCGATCGGATCCGGTGCGGGCAACTCGTCGCCCGCCATCATCATCCGGCAGCGGCGCACGAGTTCCCGGATCAGCGACGCCTTCCAGTCGCCCCAGACCCCCGGGCCGGTGGCCTGGGAATCCGCTTCGGCCAGGGCGTGGAGGAGGTCGAGCAGCACCGGATCGCCGTCGAGGGCGTCGACCACTGCCGCGACCGTGTCCGGATCGTCGAGGTCGCGCCGGGTCGCGGTGTGCGGCAGGAGCAGGTGGTGCCGCACCATCGCGGTGAGCAGCGTCAGATCCGAGGGCCACACTCCCATCCGCCGCCCGATCTGCAGGGTCAGCTCCGCACCGACCACGCTGTGATCACCGCCGCGCCCCTTGCCGATGTCGTGCAGCAACGCCCCGAGCACGAGCAGGTCCGGACGGGCGACCCGCGTGGTCAGTTCGCTCGCGTAGACGGCGGTCTCGACGAGGTGCCGGTCGACGGTCCACGTGTGGACGGCGTCACGCGGCGGCAGGTCGCGTACCGCACCCCATTCGGGGAGCAGGCGCCCCCACAGTCCGGTCCGGTCCAGCGACTCGACGACGTCGACCGCACGGCGCCCCGAACCGAGCAGCACCAGGAAGTCGTCCAGGGCTTCGCGAGGCCAGGGTTCCCGCAGTTCCGGGGCATGATCGGCGAGCCGGGTGAGTGTGGCCGCCGAGACCGGCAGACCGGCCTGCGCGGCCGCCGCGGCGACTCGCGTGGTCAGGCCCGGATCCCGACGCGGATGCGCGTCCCGCGCGAGGGCCACCTCTCCCCCGTGCTCGACGACCCCTTCGTCGAGGGGACGCCGCACCGGTCCGCGACGCAGCCGCGACAGACCTTTCCGCGGCAGCGAGTTGGCCGCGGTGCGCAGACCGACGTCCACGGAATAACTGATGGTGCGGGCCGATTCGGTGAGCACCCGGGCGAGATCGAAGCGGTCGCCGATCCGCAATGCCGCGGCGATCTCGTCCGCGTCCTGCGCACGCAACTGGTCGCGGGAGCGACCGGCGACGCGGTGCAGTTCGGTGCGTACGTCGAGCAGTCGCCGGTGGGCGGCCGCGAGGCCACCACCGGGGACGTCCGGTCCGAGCCCCGGCATGCCGTCGGTGAGCTGCGCAACGGACAGGGCATTGAGCAACTGCACGTCCCGCAACCCGCCGCGACCGCTCTTGAGGTCGGGTTCGGCTCGGTGGGCGATCTGCCCGCTGCGCTGCCATCGCGCCTCGGTCATCTCGATGAGTTCGTCGAAGCGGGACCGGATGCCGGTCCGCCACTGACGTCGTACGCCGCCGATGAGGAGATTGCTCAGCTGGGCGTCGCCCGCGATGTGGCGCGCCTCGAGCATCCCCAGCGCGGCCGTGAGATCGGAGGAGAACACCTGGAGGGCCTGGGGCACCGTCCGGACACTGTGGTCGAGCTTGATGTGCGCGTCCCACAGCGGGTACCAGAGCCGGTCGGCAACCTTCGACACGACGGCCGGCGCCATGTCGTCGTGGAGA
Organism: Rhodococcus sp. R1101; assembly: GCF_000278445.1. Lineage (NCBI taxonomy): Bacteria > Bacillati > Actinomycetota > Actinomycetes > Mycobacteriales > Nocardiaceae > Rhodococcus > Rhodococcus sp. R1101. Next base: position 2,946 of record NZ_AJVB01000068.1, on the reverse strand, counting down.
AGGATGAGGTCGAGGTCCGAGTACGGGAGCATCTCGCGACGACCGAGACCCCCCACCGCGACGATGGCGAAACCGCCCTCGCGCCTGATGCCGAGTTCGGAGCCCTTCGTCGTCAACCAGAATTCGTGCAGGTCCACCAGGGCGTGGCGCAGGGCCGCGGTGTCGAGGCGGCGGCTGCGGGGGCCGCCGGAGAGCAGGGCGTCACGGGCTGCCGTGAGATCGGCGGCTCCCGCGGGTGCGGGCGTGCGGGCCGAGGACACCGAAGGCCCCGACCCCACTGCCGGCGCAGCGGGATCAGGGCCTCGAGAGTCGGACCCCTGGGGGTCAGAGCGCATCCGAACCTCGTTCTCCGGTGCGGACCCGGACCACGCCTTCCACCGGGGTGACCCACACCTTGCCGTCGCCGATCTTCCCGGTACGGGACGCCTCGACGATGGTCTCGACGACCTTGTCGACAACGGAGTCGTCCACGACGACCTCCACCCGGACCTTGGGGACGAAGTCGACGGAGTACTCGGCTCCGCGGTAGACCTCGGTGTGGCCCTTCTGGCGGCCGTACCCCTGCACCTCGCTGACGGTCATTCCGAGCACTCCGGCCTGCTCCAGGCCGGCCTTGACGTCCTCGAGCGTGAACGGCTTGATGATCGCCGTGATCAGCTTCATTTCCTCATCCTTCCCAGAGCCCGCTGGCCGCTGTCATCCCTGCTCGCTGTCGTGGTCTTCTTATCACTTGAGAGCCGGCGCGAAGTCGTATGCGGATTCCGCATGTTCGGCTTCGTCGATACCGCGGGCCTCTTCTTCGTCGCTCACACGCCAGCCCATCGGCTTGAGTGCGAAGGCGATCACGGCGGTGACGATCGCGGTGAACACCAGGGCGACGACTGCGATGACGATCTGGATGACGAGCTGCTTGTAGTCGCCACCGTAGAACAATCCTGTCTCGGTGCCGAGGAAGCCGATGGCGACCGTCCCCCACAGGCCCGACACGAGGTGGACACCCACGACGTCCAGCGAGTCGTCGTAACCGAACTTGTACTTCAGGCCCACGGCGAGAGCGGACAGGACGCCGGCGACGACACCGAGGGCGATCGATCCGACCGGGCTCAGCGAGCCGGCAGCGGGCGTGACGGCCACGAGACCGGCGACGGCACCGGACGCGGCACCGAGGCTGGTGGCCTTGCCGTCACGGATGCGCTCGGTGAGGAGCCAGCCGAGGATGGCGGCCGCGGTGGCCGTGGTGGTGTTGACCCAGGCCAGGCCTGCGAGGCCGTCGGCCGCGAATGCCGAACCGGCGTTGAAGCCGAACCATCCGAACCACAGCAGTGCGGCGCCGAGCATGACGAACGGCAGGTTGTGCGGGCGGAAGGCGGTGCGTCCGAAGCCGGCGCGCTTGCCGATGACGATCGCCAGGACGAGAGCCGCGATACCGGCATTGATGTGCACGACCGTACCGCCGGCGAAGTCGATCGGGGCCACCGAAGCGACGACCTCTCCGCCGTCGTCGACGGTGCCGAACAGTGCGGCTGCGATGCTGTCCTCGGAACCCGACAGCAGACCGCCACCCCACACCATGTGGGCGAGCGGGAAGTAGGCACAGGTCACCCAGATCGCCGCGAACGCCATCCACGTACCGAACTTGACGCGCTCGGCCAGCGCACCGCTGATCAGTGCGGTGGTGATGATCGCGAAGGTCACCTGGAAACCGATATCGATGATCTGCGGGTAGTTGCCGAGACCGGCGAGGAATTCCCCGTCCTCGCCGTAGATGGCGCCCTGCAGACCGAACTGCTCGAACGGGTTCGCGAAGATGCCGAGCACGTTCTGGGTTCCGTAGGACATCGACCAGCCCCACAGGACGTAGATCACCGCGATGACCGCCATGGACCCGAACGACATCATCATCATGTTCAGCACGGACTTGGACCGGGACATCCCACCGTAGAAGAACGCCAGGCCCGGGGTCATCAGCAGCACGAGGGACGCAGCCATCAGCATCCACGCCGCGTCGCCTGTGTTCACCACTTCCTCCACTTGCAACCTCCCTGTAGGCCGCGCCGATCGGCACGTTGTCGAGGGAAAGCTTGCTGCCCGGATGTTTCCGTGGAGGCGCCGCGCTGTTTCGTGGGCGTGAACGCAGGAACCGACCTTGTTTCATCCTTGTTTCACACTTCGGACACGGCACCCCGCCGACGAAACCGGCCGCTGTCCGCACGAGCGGACAGCGGCCGGAGGACCCGGGACGGATCAGCCGAGCAGAGCGTCGACGAACGCCTCGGGTTCGAACGGAGCGAGATCGTCGGCGCCCTCACCGAGACCGACGAGCTTGACCGGGACGCCGAGCTCGTGCTGCACCTGGAAGACGATGCCGCCCTTGGCGGTGCCGTCGAGCTTGGTGAGCACCACCCCGGTGATGTCGACGACGTCGGCGAACACGCGGGCCTGCATCAGGCCGTTCTGGCCGATCGTCGCGTCGAGGACCAGCAGCACCTCGTCGACGGCAGCCTTCTTCTCGACGACGCGCTTGACCTTGCCGAGTTCGTCCATCAGGCCGGTCTTGGTGTGCAGGCGTCCGGCGGTGTCGACGAGGACGGCGTCGACACCGTTGTCGATGCCCTTCGCCACGGCATCGAACGCGACCGCGGCGGGATCGGCGGCCTCCTTGCCGCGGACGACCTCGGCACCCACACGCTCGGCCCAGGTCTGGAGCTGGTCGGCGGCCGCGGCACGGAAGGTGTCGGCGGCACCGAGCAGCACCCGTCGTCCGTCGGCGACGAGCACGCGCGCGAGCTTGCCGGTCGTCGTGGTCTTGCCGGTGCCGTTGACGCCGACGACGAGGAGAACCGCGGGATGGTCCTCGTGCGGGAGCGCCCGGATGGAACGGTCGAGCTCCGGACGGAGTTCGTCGACGAGCACGCTGCGCAGCACAGCCCGGGCGTCGGCCTCGCT